>NZ_NEWI01000100.1:0-10576 GCF_002135005.1 Halorubrum sp. SD612
AAATTAATCGAGTGAAACTACGATGAATATGAAAACACGATTAGATTGCCGTACACTTGGTGTACGGATCTCTTAGAGCTTCAATCCTCTTTTGCCGATTAGCTTTCAAACCTTTTCTCAGTCATTACTGCGCCGGTCCGACGAGGCTGGGGAGGCGTGAGGTGCTGTGCTGGGCAGAGGGGACTCACCGGGGCGCCGCGAGGCCGGGGCTTCGGAGGTGGCCGCCGCCGATCTGCTACCGGCTACTTACAATCGAGGGGCCGGAGTTATGACGGCGCGAATCGACCTTGCCAATTAGTTCCAAGGCACTAACGGTCGGAGTTTCGGGTCCGCTCCCCGTCGATCGCCTCCGTTTTTACTATCTGGTCTCGAACTCGAGGTATGACCCGAATCGTCGCCGTCTCCGGCAGCCGGAGCGCGGCCAGCACCACGCGGGCCGCCCTCCGCGTCGCGCTCGACGCCGCGGCCGACGCCGGCGCCGAGACGGACCTGATCGACCTGGCCGCGGTCGACCTCCCGCTGTACCACCCCGAAGAGGACGCCCAAGGCGACAGCGAGGCGCTGAAGCGCCGCGTCCGCGAGGCCGACGGCGTCCTCGCCGGCACGCCCGTCTACCGCGGATCCTACTCGTCGACGTTCAAGAACTTCCACGACTTCTGCGGCTCCGACGAGTACGCAGATACCGCCGTCGGCCTGCTCGCGACCGCCGGCGGCGGCTCCTACGGCGGGACGCTCGAACACCTCCGCTCGACGTTCCGGAACGTCCACGCGTGGACGGTCCCCCACGAGGTCGGGATCCGGGGCGCCTCCTCGAAGGTCGAGACGGGCGGACCGGGAGACGCGGACGCCCCGGACGACGGTCCGCGGATCACCGACGACGACCTCCGCCGGCGCACCGAGCGGCTCGGACGGGTCGTCGTCGAACACTCGGAGCGGCTGCGGGAGTGAGACCGGTCGCGGCCCCGCGGTCGCCGCGCTCGACGCGCCGCAGCCGGCAGGAATTTGCCCCGCGAGACCGATCGTCCGCCGATGAGCCGTATCCGCTCGGACGAGCTGGACGAGCGCCTCGGCACGGACGACGAGCCGTTCCTGCTGGACATCCGCCCCGAGTCGGACTACGGGAGCGGCGCGATCGACGGGAGCCGGAACGTGCCCGTGTACGACGACCTCCGGAGCGGCGACGACGCCGCGCTCCGCCGCCGGCTCGACGAGATTCCCGACGACAGCGAGGTCGTCACCGTCTGTAAGATGGGGATCGTCGCCAAGCGCGCGACCCGCGTCCTCGACGAGGCGGGCTACGAGGCGTCGACGCTCTCCGGCGGGATGAGCGGCTGGAACGGGTACGAGCGGGACTCGCTCGGGTACAAGCTCCGGTCGCTGTGGTGGCGGCTGCGCGGGTGAAGTCGATCGCGTCTGCGAGTTCGTCACCGGCGTCTCGCGACTCCGCCGTCGACACCCTACGACCCCGCCGTCGACGCTCCGCGACCCGCCGGGCTTTTGCCCGGCTCGCGTCTACGTCGCCCATGACCGAACCGGGTGACGACGACCGTGTCCGCTAACCGGAAGGGGGACCGCCGCGAGCGCGAACTGGTGAACGCCTTGGACGAGGCGGGCTTCGCCGTGATGCGCGCGCCGGCCAGCGGCTCCGCGACCGAGCGCGAGCTCCCCGACGTGCTCGCGGGCGACGGCGAGACGTTCTACGCCATCGAGGCGAAGTCGAGCGCGGGCGACCCGATCTACCTCACCGGCGAGGAGGTAGAAGCGCTGTTGTTCTTCGCGCGGAACTTCGGCGCGAAGGCGCGGATCGCGGTGCGGTTCGACCGCGAGGACTGGTACTTCTTCCACCCCGGCGACCTCTACACCACCGACGCCGGCTCGTACCGGGTGAAAAAGGAGAAAGCGCTGGCCGACGGCACCGACTTCCCCGAGTTCGTCGGCGAGACCGAGAAGGTGACGCTCGCGGAAGTCGGCGACGACGGCGACGACGGCGACGCGACCGACCCGGAGACCGAGGAGCGGCGGACGATCTTAGAGGCCGTCCGCGACGGGCACATGCCGGTCGCGGACGCGCTCGACGTGCTGTGACGGTCGGCGCGGCCGCTTTCCCGGGTCGCCTCGACGGTCCGCGGACCCCCTCGCTTATCCCTCGCCGCGTCGAACCCCGGGACGAATGAGCGAGGACTTCGGCCTGCTCGAACCGGCGGACCAGCCCGGCGACGAGTGGGAGAAACTCGACGTCTCCGACACCGAGGCCGACCGGATCGCCCGGCGGCAGGACCGCGAGTTCGACGAGTTCCGCAAGCGGATCAAAGACACCGAGCAGTTCAAGCTCCAGGAGTCGGTGTTCGACGATGCCACGCTGGCGGCGGTGTACAAGCTGGTCCAGGACGGCTACGTCGACGCCTTCGGCGGGCCGGTGTCGACGGGGAAGGAGGCGAGCGTCTTCGAGGCGCTCGGCGGGCAGGCGGGCGAGCGGCCGGAGCCGGGGTCGGAGGCGGCCGGCGGCGGCCCCGAGGGCGTCACGCCCGAGCGCGAGGTCGCGGTGAAGGTGTACCGGATCAACTCCTCGAACTTCCGGCAAATGCGCGACTACTTGGAGGGCGACCCGCGCTTCGAGGGCATCGCGAGCGATAAGAAGGCGGTCGTGCTGGCGTGGACGCGCAAGGAGTTCGCGAACCTCTCGCGCGCGCAGAAGGCCGGCGTCCGGGTCCCGGAACCGATCGCGGTCCAGCGGAACGTCCTCGTGATGGAGCTCGTCGGCCACGCCGAGGAGCGCGCAAGGCGGCTGAGCGAGGTCGACGTGGAGAACCCGGAGACCGCCTACGAGGTCGTCCGCGAGTACATGCGCCGGCTGTACGGTGCCGGCCTGATCCACGGCGACCTCTCGGAGTACAACATGATCATCCACGACGGCGAGCTGGTGATCATCGACCTAGGGCAGGCCGTGACGGTTCACCACCCCAACGCCGGGGAGTTCCTCGCCCGCGACTGCGAGAACGTGGCGACGTTTTTCACCCGGCAGGGGCTCGACGTCGACCCTGACGAACTCCGCGCGTACGTGACGGAGCCCGAGGCCGACCCGACCGGGGAGCCGGCGTCGGGCGGGAAGACGGAGTCGAACGCGGAGGCAGACGGGAAGTCGACCGGAGCCTCCGACGAAGCGTAATTCGGGGCGCTTCCGTCGCGGCGTCGAGGCTCAGACCTCGCAGGCGTAGATCGCGGTCGGATAGGTTTCCTCGGACAACCCCTGTACGCGGATCAGTCCCCCGGAGTCCGCGTCCGACGCCGGCGGTCTGATCTCCATACGCGTCGCTCGCGGAGTCGACAGAAAAACCTCATTCCGGTGTGACACGCCTTCGGACGGACAACCGGCCGGAGACCACCGTCACGCGGCCACACGGCGCCCGCCGCGGAACACTCTTAAAAGGCTCCGCCGGGTACTCCGTGATATGCAACACGTGACGGTTCCGCAGGACCGGATCGGCGTCGTCATCGGCGCCGGCGGCGAGACGATGCGAGAGATCGAAGAGCGGGCGAACGTGCGGCTCGACATCGACTCCGAGTCCGGCAGCGTCGCCATCGAGGAGCGCGACGACCCCGTGGCGGCGATGGTGGCCCCGGACGTGATCAAGGCGATCGGCCGCGGCTTCAAGCCGGAGACCGCGCTGTCGATCCTCGACCACGACCTCCGGACGCTCGACCTGGTCGACCTCTCCGAACACACTCGCAACGACAACGACCTCCAGCGTAAGAAGGGCCGGATAATCGGCGAGAACGGCCGGACTCGGGAGCTCATCGAGGAGCTGTCGGGCGCGAACGTCGTCGTCTACGGGTCGACCGTAGGCGCGGTGGGGCAGCCCGAGGAGCTGGAGGTGGTGCGGCGCGCTGTCGGAATGCTGCTCGACGGGGCTCCGCACGGCGCGGTGTACTCGTACTTGGAGCGCATGTCGAACGAGCTCGACGACGACGTGAGCTTCAACGCGCCGCAATAACAGAGAACATCTTTTTTCCGTTGCGGCCGCGGTCGCTTTTCGACTAACGACGACCTCTACCGGGATACGCTGATCTCCGCCAAAGCCCCAGCCTCGTCGGCCTTCCTTCAGTCGGCCGACTCCGGCGAAGGACCTCCGGTCCATCTGGCAGCCGACGCGTTGCGTCGCCGACCTCGCGCGTGCTATCCGGCCGTAGAGCGGCCTCGCAGGCACGCGCCGCCGTAGTTTGGCGCCGCTCAACCTCGGCCTCAACGGTCGAGTTAGCGTACTATATAAAGGGTCGTGTGAACGCACCGCATACTGGCCGATACTCCCTCCACCGTGTTGCGATTTCGCACGACCTGAACAAAGGGTTTATATAGAATCACAAACAATCAATGGTCGTAATGTCACAGCGCCAGCGGATGGGCAATCAGCCCATGATCGTACTTTCCGAGGAATCGCAGCGAACATCCGGAAAGGACGCGCAGAACATGAACATCACGGCCGGCAAGGCGGTCGCGGAGTCCGTCCGCACCACGCTCGGCCCGAAAGGGATGGACAAGATGCTCGTCGACTCCGGCGGGTCCGTCGTCGTCACGAACGACGGCGTCACCATCCTGAAAGAGATGGACATCGACCACCCGGCGGCCAACATGATCGTCGAGGTCTCCGAGACGCAGGAGGAGGAGGTCGGCGACGGCACCACCTCCGCGGTCGTGGTCGCCGGTGAGCTCCTCGATCAGGCCGAGGAGCTCCTCGACCAGGACATCCACGCGACGACCCTCGCGCAGGGGTACCGTCAGGCCGCCGAGAAGGCCAAGGAGATCCTCGACGAGGAGGCCATCGACGTCTCCGCGGACGACCGCGACACACTCGTCGAGATCGCCGAGACGGCGATGACGGGCAAGGGCGCGGAGAACTCCAAGGACCTCCTCGCCGAGCTCGTCGTCGACGCCGTCCTCGCGGTCCAGGACGATGACGGCATCGACACGGAGAACGTCTCCGTCGAGAAGGTCGTCGGCAGCTCCATCGACGAGTCTGAGCTCGTCGAGGGCGTCATCGTCGACAAGGAGCGCGTCGACGAGAACATGCCCTTCGCGGTCGAGGACGCCGACGTGGCGCTGTTCGACGGCGCCATCGAGGTGAAGGAGACGGAGATCGACGCCGAGGTCAACGTCACGGACCCCGACCAGCTCCAGCAGTTCCTCGACCAGGAAGAGGAGCAGCTCCGCGAGATGGTCGACCACCTCGTCGACATCGGCGCCGACGTCGTCTTCGTCGGCGACGGCATCGACGACATGGCCCAGCACTACCTCGCGCAGGAGGGTATCCTCGCCGTCCGCCGCGCGAAGTCCGACGACCTGAACCGCCTCGCCCGCGCGACCGGCGGCCGCGTCGTCTCCAACCTCGACGACATCGAGTCGGACGACCTCGGCTTCGCCGGCTCCGTCGCCCAGAAGGACATCGGCGGCGACGAGCGCATCTTCGTCGAGGACGTCGAAGAGGCGAAGTCCGTCACCCTCATCCTCCGCGGCGGCACCGAGCACGTCGTCGACGAGGTCGAGCGCGCCATCGATGACTCGCTCGGCGTCGTCCGCACGACGCTGCTCGACGGGCAGGTGCTGCCCGGCGGCGGCGCCCCCGAGGCCGAGCTCGCGCTGCAGCTCCGCGACTTCGCCGACTCTGTCGGCGGCCGCGAGCAGCTCGCCGTCGAGGCGTTCGCCGACGCGCTGGAAGTCGTCCCGCGCACCCTCGCCGAGAACGCGGGTCTCGACCCCATCGACTCGCTGGTCGACCTCCGCTCCCGCCACGACGGCGGCGAGTTCGGCGCCGGTCTCGACGCCTACACGGGCGACGTGATCGACATGGAGGCCGAGGGCGTCGTGGAGCCGCTCCGCGTCAAGACCCAGGCCATCGAGTCCGCCACCGAGGCGGCCGTCATGATCCTCCGCATCGACGACGTCATCGCGGCCGGCGACCTCAAGGGCGGCGGCACCGACGACGGCGGCGACGAGGGCGGCCCCGGCGGCGCGCCCGGCGGCATGGGCGGCGGCATGGGCGGCATGGGCGGCATGGGCGGCGCGATGTGAAGTTCGGCTAACGCCTTCACCCCCCACCCCGACCGCAGCTGTTCCGCTGGACCGCTTCACCGATCGACCGTCGCGCGCCCCTTCGGGCCACGACGACACGCGATTTTTATCGACGCCGACGCTCCAGCGACGCGACTGTCTCGCTTCCCGTCAGTTACGATCCGCGCTAGCGACACCCACATTCGGTCCGCGCTAGCGACACCCACATTCGGTCCGCGCTAGCGACACCCACATTCGATCCGCGCGACACGACGGTAACACCCGCGTAACCACCGGACGGCGGTGTCCGCGAGCGGTTAAGTGACTTCCGCCCGTTCATTCTCCCGACGAGGTTCTCACGTTTACGATGCCACAGCAGAAAGCCGACTACGCCGACGACACCGAGATCAACGCCGAACTGGACGAGCTCCCAGACGACGAGACCGTCGAGGAGACGGTCGCGAACTTAGCGGAGCGCGGCTTCGACGTGCTCGTCGTCGACGACGCCGATGAGGCGCTGGAGACTGTTACCGCCCAGATACCAGACGAGGCCTCGGTGATGAACGGGCACTCGACGACGCTCGAAGAGATCGGGTTCGACGAGTTCCTGAGCGAGGGCGACCACGAGTGGGAGAGCCTCCCGGACCAGATCTGGAGCATCGACGACGACGCGGAGCGACAGGCCGCGCGGCGCGATTCGCAGACGGCCGACTACTTCCTCGGTGGGATCAACGCGGTCGCACAGACCGGCGAGCTCGTTGCCGCCGACCTCTCCGGCAGCCGGATCGGCGCGTACCCGTTCGCCGCTGGCAACGTCGTCATCGTCACCGGGATCAACAAGATCGTCCCGACGCTCTCGGACGCCTTCGATCGGCTGGAGTCGGTCGCGTACCCGCTGGAGAACGAGCGCGCGCAGGAGGCGTACGGCGCCGAGTCCGCGATCGCGAAACAGCTCGTCTACCGGCGCGAGACCGAGGAGGGCCGGACGACGGTCGTTCTCGTGCGTGAGCAGCTCGGCTACTGATCTCCCGCGGCCGCGCGATACACGCCGACAGAGCACACGATTTCTCCCTTTGGACGACCGCCAGCCCCCACCGTGCGACGCCGAGACGGTGAGACTGTAACCCGTCCCCGATCCTCCGAGGACCGCCGCGTCGGTTCCGCGGTAGCGCCACGCTCGGCGGTTTCGAACCTTTCCCTTCTCGACGGCCTCGCGGCTGGCGGAGTTGCTCGCCGCGAGGATACGGGCCGGGAGGGATTCGAACCCCCGACCGTCCGGTTAAAAGCCGGACGCTCTCCCTAACTGAGCTACCGGCCCAGACGAATCGCCGTAGGGGCAGCCGACGGATAAACGTTTAGAACCGCGGAAGGCGTCGGCGTCGCCACCCGAAACGGTTTCCGACCCCCAGCCGTCGCCGGGAGCATGCCATTCGACATGCGCGCGTTCGCCGCCGAGCTCTGTCGCCACCGGTCGACCGCCGGCGAGGAGGCGGCCGCGGCCGCGTTCGTCGCCGAGCGGCTCGCCGACCTCGGTTTCGAGACGTACGCCTGGGACGCCGACCCCGCCGTCCTCGCGGACCACCCCTCCTTCCCGGACGACCTCGACGCAGCGGCCGTCGACGGGCGGCGCAGCGTCGCCGGCGTGCTCGAACTGGGCGGTGCGGGCGACGACGGTGGCGCGAGCGACGGCGACGACGCGGCCCCCGAGTCCGCCGCCGCCGACCCGGTCCCCACGCTGGTCCTGAACGGCCACCTCGACGTCGTGCCCGCGGAGGCGGCGGAGTGGTCGAGCGACCCCTTCGAGCCGGTCTGGCGCGACGCGTCGGAGCGAAACGCGGACCCGGCCGCCGCCGACGAGGGCGGCGACACCCTCACGGCCCGCGGCGCGGCCGACATGAAGTGCGGGCTCGCGGCCTGCGTCGCCGCCGCCGTCGATGTCCGCGACGGGGTCGCCGACGGCGCAGTCGACCTGCCGCCGTCCGGGCTCCGACTCGTCGTCGAGGCCGTCGCCGGCGAGGAGGACGGCGGGTACGGCGCCGCGACCGCCGCGCTCGCGAACCCGTACCCCTTCGAGCGCGACGCGGCGATCGTCGCCGAGCCGACCGAGCTACGTCCCGTCGTCGCCTGCGAGGGGTCGCTCATGGCCCGGATCGAGATCGACGGCCGGAGCGCCCACGCGGCCACCCGGTGGCGCGGCGAGGACGTGCTCCCGCGCTTCGAGGCCGTGCGGGAGGCGTTCGCGGACTTGGAGACCGAGCGCGGCGAGTCGGTCTCGCACCCGCTGTACGGGTCGTTCGCTGTTCCGTGGCCGGTCGTCTGCGGCCGGGTCGAGGCGGGCTCGTGGGCGTCGACGGTCCCGGCGACGCTCGAAGCGGAGTTCCGGATCGGCGTCGCGCCCGGGGAGACCGTCGCGGAGGTGGAGGCGGCGTTCCGCGAGCGCCTGGACGACGTCGTCGACGCCGACCCTTGGCTGCGCGATCACCCGCCGCGGTTCGAGCGGTTCTCCGTCCAGTTCGAGCCGGCCGAGGTCGCCGTCGACGAACCGGTCGTCGAGGCGGTCCGTGCCGGCCTCGTCGCAACGGGGCTCCCGGACGTCGAGCCGCGGGGCGCGACGTACGGCGCCGACTCGCGACACTTCGTCGCGGCCGGGATCCCCGCGGTGCTGTTCGGGCCCGGTACCATCGACGAGGCGCACTACCCCGACGAGACGATCGCGTGGGAGGAGGTCGTCCGGGCACGCGACGCGATCGCCGCCGCCGCAGGACGGTTCGCGCGCGACTACGCGGCGTAGTCGTCCGGTGACGGGCAGTTCCTACCGGTCGCCGTCGAGGTACTCGTCGACCGCGTCGGCGACGATCGACCCCGGATCGACGCTCTCCATCGACGCCCGTCGGCGCAGCTCGACGTACGTCTCCGCCGGGAGCCGGACCTGAAGCCGACCGAGTTCGACCCCGGCCTCGCGGACGGCGGCCTCGACCTCCGCGCCGTCGTTGACCGCGGACGCGATCGCGCGGACCTCCCGCACGGTGAGGTCGCCGTCGATCGTCGCCCACGCGAGCAGGTAGCGGTCCCGCCCGCCGAGCCGCGCGACGTGTTTCGCCGCGCTGGGGGCGATTCGCCCGTTGGCGACCTGCCGCCGGATCGCCTGCGGGAGGTCGTGGACCCGCGCCCACTTCCGGATAAACGCGACGCTCACGTCGTCTCCGGCACGTTCGGCGGCTTCCTTGTACGACCCGACACCGCGGACGAGCGCCGCGCAGGCGGCGGCGCCGCGCAGCATCAGGACGTTGTCGTCGTCGCCGACGTCGCCGGCCGCGAAGCGGCCCACGGTCCTCGCGGCCTCGGCGACGCTGTCGGGGTCGTTCGGGTCGAACCCCACCGCGTCCGCGGCCCGGTCGCCGGTCACCGACGGGTCCGACCGGACCACCGGTTCGCCGACGGGGGACCGTCGGTCAGCGCGTGACTCCTCGGTCATACACACACCTTCGGGGCCGCGAATATAAACGCCGGGCACCGGGGCGGAACTCGCTCGAACGCCGGACGCGCCGGATCGCCGGGGGTCGATGCGCTTCGCGGTCCGGACCGGTCGTCGGCGCTCGACGCTACTTCGGGGTCCGGGCCGCCCCGTCGTCCCCCTCGTCCGTTCCCCTCGCGTACAGGAGGTACGAGTACGCCACGGTGACCGCGGCGGTCGCGAGCGCCGGGCCGACGAGGAAGTACACGGCGTACTCGCCGGCGAAGAGACCGACGGCGGCGATCGCGGCCGAGAGCTTGAACAGCCGAGCACCGAGCGCGTGGGTGCGGTCCCAGACGGCGTCGTCGCTGAGCGTCCACGGCGTCCGGATCCCGAGGAACCAGTTCGGCTCGACGTGCGGGAGCAGGGTCCCGAGGTAGTAGAACAGCGCGGCGCCGCCGGCGGCCGCGACCGTCGTCACGTCGACCGCGTAGCCGAGGTTGACGGCGAGCACGGCGAGGTGGAGGACGACGAGGAACGCCGTGAGGACGACGACGAACCGGTCGTAGTGGACCCGGAACACCGCGACGTTCTCCCGCAGGGGATCGATCCGCGGGAGCACGGCGAACAGGCCGATCAGTCCGGCCGCGAGCCCCGGCACGAGCCACATCCCGGCCGTCCGCGAGAGCGTCTCGGTCGGCTCGCCGGCGGCGTTCCACCGCGTTACCATTCGCTGCGGGAGGTCCGGTGCGACTGCGAGGCTTGCGGCGGCGCCGACGGCGACGAGGAGGACCGCGACGCCGAACCGGAGCCGCGTGGAGAGCACGGATTCGGAGGGCATGCGGCCGGAGACACGCGCCGAACCGATAAAAGGTACCCACCCGTGCGACTCCGACCCGAAGACCCCGGCGCGACGCAACCCTTACCGGTCGTGACCGCCAACTCTGGCCATATGACCGACGAACGCGACGACGACGGCCACGAGTTCTCCTCGGGGCAGGGCGTCGACGCCGACTACGACGCGTTCACGCTCGACCCGCCGGAGCTCGGCGAGGACCCGAGCCGCGTCGACCCGGTCG
>NZ_NEWI01000101.1:0-10397 GCF_002135005.1 Halorubrum sp. SD612
GTCTGGTCCTCGCCGCGCTCGACTGGGACCTCGCGCTGGCTCCCGTCGTCGAAGTTGATCGCGTTGCCGAAGTGGACGCCGGTGTGGAGCTCGATCGGTCGCCAGTCGGACTCGACGAGTTCGGCGTCGAGCCAGTCCGCGATGACGTCGGCGTTGCCGACGGTCGCCGAGAGCGCGACCGTCTGGAGGCCGGGGTTCACCTTGCGGAGCTTCGCGAGGGTCACTTCGAGGGTGGGGCCGCGGTGGGAGTCGTCGACGAGGTGGACCTCGTCGCTGACGACGCAGGTGAGGTCGTCGATCCACGGCGCGCCGTTGCGGACGAGCGAGTCGACCTTCTCCGAGGTGGCGACGATGATGTCGCGGCTGGCGAGCCACTCGCCGTCGGAGTCGTAGTTGCCGGTGGAGACGCCGACCGTCACATCGAACTCTTCCCAGCGCTCGAACTCGGCCTTCTTCTCGCTGGCGAGCGCGCGCAGCGGGACGATGTACAGCGCCTTGCCGCCGCGCTCGACGGAGGAGAGCATCGCCAGCTCGGCGATCAGCGTCTTGCCGGACGCGGTCGGGACCGCCGCGACGAGGCTCTCGCCGTCGGTGACGCCCGCCTCGACCGCCGCTTCCTGCGGCGGATACAGCTCCGCGACGCCCTCCGCTTCGAGCGCCTCGCCGACGCCCGCGGGGAGCCCGGAGAGCGAACTCGGTTCCATTACCGGAGTCTGGGCCCCGCCTCGATTTAAACCGTCGGAACGGGCCGAACATAGCGGAAGAACGCGCGGCGGCGCGTGTCGGTGAGCGGCCGGAGCGAAGCGAAGGCCGCGAGTTGCGCGCGCGAACCGCTGGCGGCCGGGGGCAGACCAAGGGCGCCGTCTCGCGACCTACCCCCAGTGCGATCCCGACCCTACAGCGTCCCGGCGGCTGACGACCACGTACAGTCCTCGAAAGCCGACGGCGACGCCCGCGCCGAGCGACCCGAGCGCGGTCGCAACGGCGAGCGCGGGAACGAAGAAGGCCGGATCGAGGACGTAGTCGAGCGAATCGGCGATAAACGCGATCGCGGTTGCGTGTCCCAAGACGGCCGCGGCGTCACCGGGCCACGCGAGTGCGATCCCGCCCCGGTACCAGTAGACGAGCGCCGCGATCGGAGCCCCGGACACGGCGTACCCGAACGGCTGGTAGGTCGGATAGGAGGCATATAACCAGAACGTGGACGGGACCGAGAGAACGGCGGCGACAGCGATGACGACAACCGCTCTGTGCCGCTCCCCCGACGAGCCGAAGAAGCGTTCCGACGCTGAACGCTCGCTCGGGGGACTCAATCGACGGAGGGCAGAACCGACGACGACGGCGAAGGCGCCGACCGCGAGGCCGAGCCGGAGGTGAGTCGGAAGCGTGACGCCGAGGACCTCCATCTCCAGTACGTCCGGCAAGGGGCTGAACGCCGCACGCGCGAGAGCCGACGCGACCGGGATGGCGGCCCCGCTGCGAGCGTGTAGATGGCGGCACCACCGTGATACTGAACGAGGATAGCGATCGCCGCGGCGGGCAGGTAGAGGACGGCGGTGGCACGCGAGTGACCGATGTCGCTGATCTCCGGGGCGACCGCGCGGATGGCACCGAGTTGGGTGGTCACCTCCGTACTCGCACCGTACGCCGCGTTCGACCGCCAGTAGGCGGCGTAGAGGACGAACGCAAAGACGAACACGAGACCGACGGTGCCGGCGATACGGAAGCGACCGTCGGGACGGCCGAGGAGGGCACGGCGGACGTCCATTGAGGGAGACGACTGTGGGACTCGGTAAAACGGTTGGGAGATCAACTGTTCGTCTCGCACCGGCCGCCACGGGAGGTCGAATCCCGACGGACCGAGTCAGGGAGCCACGCCGACGGTCAGCAGCGTCCCCCAGGTCCGATACCGATCGATCATCGCCTCGCGCGTCTCGTACCCCTCGGTCGGGAACGCGGAGGCGTCGGGAATCTCGGTCTCGCGGTCGGGAATCGCGTCCTGCTCGGCGACGTACAGCCCGGCCTCGCGGAACGCCTCGCGGTACTCCTCGCGCGACCACAGCGTCATGTCGACCGAGATGTTCTCCTGCCACGCGTGGGTGGTCTCGCTCTCCGCGAAGTAGTTGACCGCGCAGTAGAACGTACCGCCGGGCTTCAGCACGCGCCGGACCTCTTCGAGGGTGTGGACCGGGTCGGCCGCGTAGTAGAACGCCTCCATCGAGAAGACGTGGTCGAAGGAGTCGTCGGCGAAGGGGAGTTCGTCGAAGTCGCCGACGAGGAAGCCGACCGCGTCGTCGTCGGTGTACTCGCGGGCGTTGCTGGCCATCTCCGGGGCGCCGTCGAGGCCGTAGCCGCGGTCGATCCCCCGCTCGCGGAGCGCGCGGAGCGCGTAGCCGGAGCCGGTCCCCAGATCGAGGACGGCGTCGCCCGCCTCGGCCGGCATGCGGGCCAACACGTGTTTCGCGGTGTGCCAGTGGCGGTCCTCCATCCCGCGGTCCTTCCCGCTCGCCGCCCACTCGTCGAACTCCTCGCGGACGCTCATACCGGCCGAACGGGGAGAGCGGTGAAAAACGGCGGTGTTTTACCGGCTCCGCTCCCGCCGGTGGGTATGAAGCGACCGCGAGCGCTCCGCCGACCGAACTTCCGGGTGGCCGACATCGCCCAGCAGTCGGTCGGCGGCTTCCTGCTCGCGGGGCCGTTCGTCGTCACCGCGGAGGTCTGGGAGCTCGCCGCGGGGATGAACTGGGTCCAAGCCGGTGTGACCGCCGCGCTCGTCGGACTGATCGGGTACGCCGCGCTGTACCGGGCCGACACCGGACGCGACGTCGACGAGGAGCCGGACTTCGTCGGGATCCCGACCCGCTTCGTCTCGCTGATGACGGTGGCGTTCGGGTCCGTGCTCCTGCTCGCGCTGATCTTCGACGCCCCGCAGACGTTCCTCGTCGAGGGTGGGATCGGCGACGGCGCGGTGGTGGCGACGACGGCGAAGGCCGTCGCCGTCGGCGCGATGTTCAGCGTCGTCGGCGCGGCGACCGCCGACAGCGTGTTCTGAGAGGGGCGTGGCGCGCTGTCGCGGTCACGGCGCCGCGGTCGCGCTGTGCCGCTCGCTCCGGCCTCACAGCACGACCGAGACGACCGCGAAGAGGATCAGCACGCCGGCGATGTCACAGAGGTTCGTCACCACGGGGATCGTCGTGTCGTCCGGATTGAGCCCGACGCGGTAGGACACCTCGACGGCGGCGACGCTGGCGACGACGACGAGGACCGCGAGGCACAGCCCGGAGACCAACGAGATCAGCAGCACCCGGCCGAGCGCGAGCGACCCGCCGAGCGCGAGCCCGATCGCCCACGCGGCGACTCCCACGGCACCGAAGACGGTCGCCGCGAGCCCGAACACCGCGCCCGCGTTCGCCCGGAGGGCCGGGTTCGACGGGCTGAGCTCGTAGGTCCCGAGGTACAGCTGGGTCGTGAGCCGCGAGCAGGTGATCGACGCGAGGTTGCCGGCCGTCCCGATCTGGACGGGAACGAGGACTAGCAGGGCCGGGTACCTGAGCAGTACCGCCTCGTACGTCTCCAGTACCGTCCCCGAGACGAGCTGAAGCACCGACAGCGCGGCGAGCAGGGGGATCATCGTCCGGACGATCCGTCGGACCGACCACTCGTCGACCGCGGTGGACTCGGGGTCGGTCACGACAGCGCCCCCACGGCGGCGACGCCGATCAAGAGGAAGAACACCCCGAACACGTCGCCGAGCGTGGTGACCACCGGTCCGATGACGTTGTCTGGGTCGAGCCCGCGGCGGTAGCCGAGGAAGATGACCGCGATGAGCACCGTGATCATCAGCACCGCCGAGAGGAAGCCGGCGACGACCATCACGCCGACCAGCTGGAAGAGGCTCCCGCCGTCACCGAACAAGACGAGCGTCGCGTAGGTGACGACCGCGATGAACACGGAGACGGTCATTCCGTTCAGGAAGGAGGCAACGACCGCGTTCGTGAGTCGCCGGTCGGGTTGAAACCGCGGTTCGATGATCCCCTGGTGGAGCCCGGTCGAGAGCCGGGCGCCGAGCGAGCCGTACACTCCCCCGCGGGTGGCGAGGAACGCCGGGAGCAACAGGAGGAGCCCGGGGACCTCCGCGATGTTCGCGCGCATGGCGTCGGAGGCGAGTATCGTCCCCGCGAACAGCCCGGCGATCAGGCTGACGGTTATCACCGGGACCGCCTGCCGGTAGATGTCGCGCGCGGAGTCGTGCCCGGGCATCGAACGCACCGACGACGGGCGGGGCAAAAAAACCGACCGAAGCGTTTGAACGCAGGATCGAGACTTGTCACAACTCATCGGTCCGTGACGGCGATCTCCAGATGAAACGAAGGGGGCGAATGCGGTGGAGACGCAGAGTACGTACGAATCAATTACGAGGAACAGGATCGGGAGAACGAGCGACGAGATCAGTTTCAGGAGGCCACTCACTTGAAACGGAATGAGCCGTAGATTTTGGTAGTTCTGCTACTCCCGACGGACTCTGTCTAGTTCCATTCGATTCAGTAATTTCGTGTTTTCGTCACTGGATTCGATTTTCGAGTAGTTGAGGGCGCCAGTTTCGCCTGTCGGATGCTCTTTTCGGAGTTCCTCCAATCTTGAGTCGCTGTGCTGTTGGGCCTTCTATTGGTCAGTCGAGTCGGGTAGAGGAACGAAACGAGAATCGTTCCGACGAAACCGGCGGCGATCACAGAGACCAACCGCGAGGGGGCGTTTGCCCGGAGGAAAATGAACGCGGGGGGGAGAAGTAGCGACCCCGTCGAGAACGTGAGCGTAGTGCGAATCGAAAAGTATCCGGTGATGCTGAGGCCACCCAACCCGTCCGGATCCAGCGGGTCGACTTACAGATCAACGTCCTAGAGTTCACGGACGGCGAGTATCGTGGTGACGACGCCGGAGAATCCGCCGACGATGACAGCGTCGTATGTCCCAGAAGACGTATCGCTCATTTTCTCAACCACAGGTGTATTCTATTTGACTTAATTATTAGCCCGTCGACCGCACCGTTAAGTCGGTCGCGTGATTGCCGATCCCATGGACTACTCGCTCGCGATCGAGAACGGACCGGAAGCGATACCGGGTGGCACGGGACTCCTGCTCGTCCACCCGAGCATCGGCGAGACGGACCGGATCGACACCGATTTCCTGAAGACCGACACCGACGCGTTCCTCGTCGTCTCGACCCGGACGACCGCCCGCGAGGTCGAACAGAAACTGGAGTACTACGACGTCGACGAGACGAAGGCGACGATCCTCGACACGCTCTCCGTCGAGCGCGGCTACTCGCGACGGACCGCCGACGACGTCTACTACGTCTCCGCGCCGGACGACCTCGACGGCGTCGTCGACCGCGTCGAGCGGTTCCTCACCGAGAACGAGGGGAAGCGGCGCGTCTCGGTCGACTCGCTCACCGAGATGGCCTACTACGCCGACGACGACGCGGTGTACGACGCCGCGAGCGAGATCCTCGACCTCCTCGACGAGCACGACGCGGTCGGTATCTTCCACCTCTCCGAAGAGGTCCACGAGGTCGCGACGCTCGACCGGTTCCGCGACCTGTTCGACGGTGTCATCGACCTCGACGGGGACGGGAACGTCGTCGTAGACGTCTGAGCGGCGGTCTGCCGCCGCGAGGAAGCGTCAGCTCTCGTCGAGAAGCGCCGCGAACGTCTTCTCTGTCCACGCCACGGCGTAGGCGGCCCCGCGGTCCCGGTAGGCGGTCGTGTCGAGGGCGGCGTACGGCGCCGGGAGGTCGAGGTCGTGTTTGACCGCCGAGCAGGCGTACTCCGTCGCGCTCGGGAACTCCGTGTCGCCGCGCGCGACCTCGCCGGAGAGCTCACCGAGCCGGCCGGAGAGCCGCTTGCCGGCGTCGACCCACGCGTCGTACAGCCGGGGGTGCTCCGACTCCCACGACGCGAGCGTGTCGCGGGTGTGGAGGCCGACCCACGCGTCGAACAGCGCGTTCGCGACCTGGAACACGTCCGCCGGTCCGAATCCCGTCGTCGACGCGCCCGTCTCCGGGTCGGGGCGGCGGATCGCCGCGTCGAGGTCGCGGTAGCGCTCGCCGAAGAAGGGGAGGAACGTCTCGGGGAGCCCGGTCGAGTCTCCGCCGCTCACTGCGCCCGGAGCCGGGTCGCAGTCGATCTGGACTAGCCGCTCGGCGACGAGGAAGGCAAGGAAGTCTTCGGGCGTCCCCTCCGCACGTCGCTTGACGAGGACCGCGGGCGGATCGGTCTGTGCGGTCCGGACGACGGTCCCGTCGCCGGGGAGTCCGACGGTGAACGCCGGGCCAGCGTGCTTGCCGAGCAGGTCCGGGACCGCCTCGGGAAGCCACTCGGCGGGGTACGACGCGGGGTCGAGCGCGTCGACAAAGAGGCCGAGGTCCTCCGCGGCGGCCGGCGGGAGGGTCTCGAAGTCGGACTCGACGTCGAGGACCGGCGATCCCGGTGCGTATTGATCGCGGACCGCTTCAATATCGTCGTCGAGCGCCCGGGGCGAGAACATCAGCCGAGGACGTACGAGAGGATGATGAGCACCGAGAGGACGGCCGAGACGCCGACCGTGCCAACCACGATCTGGGTCGATTTGGACATGCGAGACAATCCGTCCGCCCGTCGTTAAAATCATCCGGTCGACGCCAACCGTGCGGCGATTTTATGCCGTCGGCCGAGAGTACTGACGTATGCGAGTTCGTGACGCGGTCGAGGCCGACGCCGCGGCCGTCGGGTCGATGACGGGCCGACCCCGCGGCGTCGCTCGGAACATGATCCACGACCGGTCGGTTCGCGTCGCGGTGACAGACGACGCCGGGTCGGAATCGGGGGGAGCGCCCTCGCCGTCGGAGCCGAGCGGCGACGGTGACGGCGGTGACGACACCCCGGTCGACGCAGTCGCCGGATTCGTCGCGTTCGACGTGCGTGACGGGACGGTTCACGTGACGAACTTCGAGGGCACCGCGGCCGCGGTCGAGCGGCTGTTCGAGGAGCCGGTCGGCTTCGCGAAACGAGAGGGAATGTCGGTCGAAGTCATCGTCCCCGCCGACGGGATCGGTCCGGAAGTGGTCGAGGCGTTCGGCTTCGAGGCGGCGGGATCCGGGCCGCGGATCGACGGCACGGCGACGACGAGGTACCGGTTCGATCCGGCGGAAAGCGGCTGAGGCGGACGCTTCGGGGTTTGTCGTCCGGTCAGGGCCGCGGCCGCCCATCCGGTCAGGGTCGCGGTCGCCGATCCGATCAGGATCGCAGCCGCCCATCCGGTCAGGGTTGCGGTCGTCGATCCGGTCAGGGTCGGAGCCACCGATCCGGTCAGAGTCGCGGTCGTCGATCCCCGCGAGGCTTAGTCAAAGCGCTCTTGGACGATTTCGAGGGCCTCCTCTCGGTCGTCCCAGTCGACGAACACCGCGACGGAGGTGGCGCTCGTGATCAGGTCGATGATGTTGATTCCGGCGTCCGCGATGGGCGCGATGATGTCCTGAATGACCCCCGACTGGTTGGGGAGCTCGCCGCCCGTGACGCGGATCACGGCGATGGGGTCGGCGACGGTGACGGAGGAGAGCGCCTCGTCGGTGACGACCGCCTCGTGGAGCAGCGCCTCGGCGGTCTCGGCGATGTCGACATCGACGTAGAAGGTGACCGAGTCCATGCCGGACGCGACCGCGTCGATGTTGACCTCCTCGGCGCGCAGCGCGTTCGACAGCTCCGAGAGGATCCCCGGGCGGTTGCGGATGGCTCGCCCCGCGATGGTGAGACACGCGAGCGGCTCCTCGCGCATGTCGATCAGGCTCTCGAACTCGCCTTCGATCCGCGTTCCGCCGCGGAGCAGGTCACCGTGCTGGTAGTGGACGACCCGAACCGCGAGCCCCTCGTCCTTGTACGAGAGCGCAGACGGCGCGACGACCTCGGCGCCGCGGAAAGAGAGGTTGCGCAGCTCGTCGACGGTGATCTCGCCCACGTTGCGCGCGCCCTCGACGACGCGGGGGTCGCCGGTCATCACGCCCTCCACGTCGGTGACGATCACGACCTCGTCGGCGTCTATGTAGTTGCCGAGCATGACGGCGGTGGTGTCCGAGCCGCCGCGCCCGAGCGTGGTGACGTTGCCCTCGTGGTCCTCGGCGAGGAACCCGGTGATGATCGGGACGACGCCGTCCATATCGGCCGCGATCTCCTCCGCCCGCCGCTTCGTCTCCGCCACGTCGACCTCGCCGAGTTCGTTGGTGACGACCGGCCAATCCGGGTGGCCGGGTTCGAGGAAGACGGCGTCGACGTCGCGGACGGACAGCGCGGCCTTCAGCATGCGGACGCTGGTGCGTTCGCCCATCGAGACGATCTCCGCGCGGTCGGCGTCGTCCGTCTCGAAGGTGATGTCGTCGAGGAGGTCGTCGGTGGTCGACCCCATCGCGCTCGCGACGACCGCTATCTCGTGGCCGGCCGCGACCGCGCTCGCGACCGAGTCGGCCGCGCGCTCGATCCGGTCGCCGCTGCCGAGGCTCGTTCCCCCGAACTTCGCGACTACGCGCATGCGGCTACCCCGTCGCGGGTCCGAGAGGGTCGGTCTCCGGCGAGCGGTCGGCGGCGGGCGAGCGGGACGGCGGGTGCCGAGCCGACGCCGGAATTCCGGGTCGGTCGGCGGGAGCGATCGGTAAACATGCGACTCCGTAGCGGAGGAAGCCGGATAACAGTATCTTCTTCGACAAGGGTCGCCCGAATCGCCGAATCGCACGAATCGGCGGCCGTGCGGCGGTGGAAACGGAACGAGCGATCACCGATGTCGGCGGGAGCGGGCGCGGCGGGCAAAAGCGGCGCCGCGCTCGCGTCACGGGGGTAGACCGGGGACCGGAGCGGTGCGGGCCGGAGCGGGCCGGAGCGGTGCGGGCCGGAGCGGGCGTCACTCGTCCTGGATGCCCCACGCGTCGGGCATTTCGATGACGTACCGGCCGTCCTCTTGAAGCGAGATGATGTACTCCTGTCTGTCGTACAGCTCCATCAGGTTGAGCTCGTACTGGCCGGGGCTGACGATCCGGATGCTCTCAAACTGGTCGTTGAGCTCGTCGCGGAGCGCGTCGATGCCGGGCTTGGACTCCTCGTCGGTCGGCTCCGAGGTCTCGGCGGAGTCGACATCGCGGCTCGCGCGGTCAAGCTCGTCCGGGGACACCACTTCGGATCGCGCGCTCGCCTGTGCCATGTCCTCGTCACTCCGGTCAGCGATCTGTTCCGTACCGTCGGACCCGGTCGTTGATTCGGCGCCCGCCACGGCGTCGTCCGGCATCGGATCGGCCCGGTCGTCCGGCGTCGCGTCTGCGGCGTTGTCGGGGCCCCGAGCGGCGGCGCCCTCGTCGGACGCCGACGCAACCTCCCCGTCCGCGGTCGGCCGCGTTCCGTCGGACGGCCCCGAGTCGGAGTCGGGCGTCCCGTCCGCTCCGGCGGCGGAGTCGGACGCCTCGTCCGCTTCGGCGGCGGGGCCGGCGTTCTCCGTCGCGTTCGCGGGCTTGAACTGGAACTTGTTCCCGCCGCAGTCGGGGCACCCGGACAGCATCTCCTTGGAGCCGTCGGGGAACGTCCGGCCGCAGGAGGTACACTGGTGGGGCATCTACTTGCGAGAGACGAGCGTGCTGATGAGGTTCTCGTCTTTGTGGAGGGTCTCGATTCTGTTCGCCGGGCCGATCACCGTGAGCTTCTGGGTCGACTCGCGGCCCATCAGCTTGTCGAGGAAGCTCTGGTCGCCCGCCTCGGCCTTGGGGTACGTCTCTATCTCGATGCCGGTGAAGTCGTCGGGGCTGATCTCGGTCATCGTCACCTCGATGAGCTTCGACTCCTCGTCGGGGGAGAGCCCCTCTTCGAGGATGACGATGTTTCCCTCGCGGACGCCGTCGAGGATGAGCCGGATCTTCTCCATGCTCGTGAGCCCCTCCATCCGCGCGCCGCTTATCATGTCGATCCGGACGCCGTCGTCGGAGTCGTCGGGATCGTCGGCGGCGTTGACGTTGGCTTTCGGGCCGGCCATTAGCCGAAGTACTCCGCGATCTTGGTGTACACTTCGTCCATGTTGTCGCCCTCCAACGCCGACAGCGGAATCGTCTCGTGTTGCGGGAAGGCGTTCGCGATCTGCTGGACGTCCGATCCCGGCAGGTCAGTCTTGTTCGCGAGAATGAGCGCGGGGAGGTCCTGCGACTCGATGATCCCGATCAGCATCGTGTTCACCTGGGTGAACGGGTCCGACGTCGAGTCGAGCACGTAGATGACGCCGTCGACGTCCTCGCGGAGCCAGTGCATCGCCTCCGCGACGCCCTCGGTCGCCTCGCGCGACCGGCGGACGGCGTCGTCCTTCTCCATGTCGTGGTCCAAGAACTCCTTGTAGTCGAC
>NZ_NEWI01000102.1:0-10368 GCF_002135005.1 Halorubrum sp. SD612
CGTTGAGCTGATGACAGCGATTCGAACTCGTCAAACACACGCGTACACGACAAGAAGTCCGTAATCGGCATCATCCGTCTTCACTACCGCCTACGTCATGCTCCTACTTCAACGTTCAAAGCTGAGTGAATAATACATTCTGAATAGGTGTGATTGATACGTACTACTGTGTGTGAAATATAATATCGTTCGGCGTGACTATGAAATTTCTACACTCACGCGCACGGCTTCTCGTGTGGAGATGACAAGCCTTATGCGCGTTTTGACAGTCCCTTGCGATAATGAGCGATTCGAACGATCCGCCGGACGAATCGGACTCGTCCCCGTCCGATCTCCTCGCGCGGTGGTATCACGTTCCCGCCCTCCTCGGCGTGGTCGCATTCATGTTGTGGACGCGACTGCGCTCGTACGGGAATTTCGTACAGAACGGCGAGGTGTACTTCCGGGGGAACGACCCGTGGTACCACCTCCGCACAACGAGTTACCTCCTCGAAAACTGGCCGAATACGCTCCCGTTCGACGTCTGGACCGGCTTCCCGCTCGGAACGAACGCCGGCCAGTTCGGTACTCTCTGGGATCACATCATGGCGGTCGGCATCTGGGTCGCCCGACCGATCATGGGCAGTACCGAGGAGGTCATGCTCGTCATGGCCCCAATCGCCGGCGCGCTCGTCGCGGTGCCGACGTACTTCATCGCGCGTCGTTTCGTTGACCGCGTGCCCGCACTCGTCGGCGCCGCGACGCTGGCGCTGTTCTCCGGGACGTTCCTCCGGTACAGCCTCGTCGGGTTCCCGGACCACAGCGCGGCTGAGGTCCTCTTCCAGAGCACCGCTATTCTCGCGTTCCTCGTCGCGCTCGGCGTCGCCGAACGCGAGAAGCCGGTGTGGGAGCTCGTGGTCGACCAAGACTGGGACGCGCTCCGTAAACCGATCACCTACGCCGCCGCGGCCGGAGTCGCGCTCGGCCTCTACATGTGGACGTGGCAGCCGGGTATCCTGATGGTCGGCTTCACTGGGATCTTCCTCGCGGTCAAACTCACAAGCGACACCTACCACGGCAAAAGTCCCGAGCCGGTCGCGTTCGCCGGCGCGGTCGCACTGTCGGTCGCTGGCCTGATGCAGGTCATCCCGCTCGATACCTTCCGGTTCGCGGTGAGCGAGTACTCGTTCCTACAGATCGTCACGCCGCTCGCCGTCGCGCTCGGCGCCGTCTTCCTCGCGTGGCTCGCCCGTCAGTGGGAGGCGCGCGACCTCGGGACCAATACCTACCCCGCTGCGGTCGGCGGGCTCATCCTCGCATCTGCGGGATTCGTCTGGCTTGCCCTCCCGTCGCTGTGGTCGACGATAGTAGGTAACCTCCTCAACACCGTCGCCTTCTCCGCGAGCGCCGGAGCTCGCACGATCGGCGAGGCCCAACCGCCCCTCCAAGGTGCCTCCTTCTCGAACTTCGTCCTCTCGCAGTACGGCCTCGCCTTCTTCCTCGCCCTTGCCGCAGTCCTCTACATCGTCGCGCGGCCGTTGTACCGCTCTGACGACACGAACCACACGCTATACATCCCGGCCGCGCTCGCGGTTATCGGCTCCGTCTACGCCGTCCCGCAGGCGTACAGCGCGATCGGCGGCGTCGTCGGCGTCGACTGGCAGGTGATCGGTCTCCTCATCGCCGCCGCCTTCCTCGTCGGTGCGACGCTGCTCGTCGAGTACGACGCCGAGGAGCTGTACTTCGTCGTGTGGGCGGCGTTCATCGGCAGCGCCGCGTTCACCCAAGTCCGCTTCAACTACTACTTCGCCGTCGTCGTTGCGGTCGGCACGGCGTACTTCATCCAGGTCGCGCTCGACGCGCTCGAACTCACCTCCTTCGACGCCCTCCGCGACATCGAGGGATGGCAGGTGCTGACGGCGGTCGCGGTGTTCGCTGTCCTCCTCCTCCCGCTCCTCTTCCCGGCCGCCGGTGCCGCCCCGGTCTGGGTGGAGGGCAACTCGAGCAGTCCCGGCAGCGTCGTCCAGTGGGACGAGAGCCTCCAGTGGATGAACGACGAGACGCCCCAGCCGGGCGAACTCGAGGGCGCCGACGACCCCATGGAGCTGTACGGCACCTACGAGCGGCCGGCCGACGGCGACTTCGAGTACCCCGAGGGCGCGTACGGCGTCCAGTCGTGGTGGGACTACGGCCACTGGATTACCACGCGCGCCGAGCGCATTCCGAACGCCAACCCGTTCCAGCAGAACGCGGGCGAGGCGGCCGACTACCTGCTCGCACCGAGCGAGGAGGAGGCCGCGGAGGTGCTCGCGAGCCAGAGCACCGAGGGCAACGACACCCGCTACGTGATGGTCGACTGGCAGATGGCGTCGCCGAACTCCAAGTTCAACGCGCCGGTCACCTTCTACTCGGGGAACGAGACGGTCAACGACTTCAACGAGCTACTCTACGAGCGGGTCCAAGGGCAGAACGGGCAGCAGGGAGGACTCCGGCCGGCCCTCCAGACGCGCACCCAGCGCTACCACGAGAGCCAGATGATCCGGCTCTACCAGCACTACGGGAGCGCGGTCGAGCCGGACCCGGTCGTCCTCGACTGGGAGCCGCAGACGGCACAGACCCAGTCCGGCGAGCAGGTCGATATCAAGGTCCTGCCGAGCGAAGGACAGCCGGTCCAGCGGTTCGACAACCTCTCTGCCGCGCGGTCATACGTCGAGGAAGACGGCTCGGCGCAGATCGGCGGCGTGATGGGCGTCCCGACGGACCGCATCGACGCACTCGAACACTACCGGTTGGTCCACGCCACGCAGGCGCCGGGTCGGTCTCCGTACGCCCAGCAGGCGCAGATACTCGCCCAGCGGTTCGGCGTCGACCTCCGGGCGACGTTCGGTCAGTCGCTGTTCGGCGCGTTCAGCGACGACTTCGTCAAGACGTTCGAGCGGGTGCCGGGCGCGACCGTCGAGGGATCGGGCGCGGCCCCCGGTCAGGAGGTCGAGGCGACGGTCGAACTCGAGAAGCCGAACGGACAGACGTTCGAGTACACGCAGTACGCGACCGCGGACGACGACGGGAACTTCGAGTTCACGCTCCCGTACTCGACGACGGGGTACGACGAGTTCGGCCCCGAGAACGGGTACACGAACACGAGCGTCCGCGCGACCGGCCCGTACAATGTCACTACCGAGCGAACGACCGGCGACGACCTCTACACTACACAGCGCGTCGGCCAAGTCGAGGTGACCGAGGGCCAAGTCGTCGGCGCCGACGACGCCGCAGCCACCGTCGAACTCGAAGAGCAAATCGTGGACTGTCCGAGCGGCGACGCCGACTGCCCGGTCGGCGGCGGGAGTGACGGCGGCGGCTCGACGAACTCGACCGACGCGGGATCGCCGCTCGGCGCCGAGCCGACCGCGGCGACGACCGCGAGCGGACTGGTCGCCCCCACCGAGCCCGCGGCCGCCTGATCTCGGGTCTTTCATTAGGGACGCTCCGCTTTTTATCGTACGAATGGCCGGACTCCGCGACTGGGCGACGCTGTATCTGAAGGGCGTGGCGATGGGCAGCGCCGACGCCGTCCCGGGCGTCTCCGGCGGCACCATCGCCCTGATCGTCGGGATCTACGAGCGCCTGATCGCGGCGGTCACCGCGGTCGACCCCGAGCGAGCGCGCCGCGTGCTCGCGGGCGTGCGGCCCGGACGCCGCGCCGACGCTCGGGCCGCGTTCCGGGAGGTCGACGGCGCCTTCCTCCTCGTGCTGGGGGGTGGGATCGGGACCGCGGTCGTGACCGTGTTGAGCGCGGTGAACCGCCTGCTCGCCACGCAACCGGTGGCGACGTACGGCTTCTTCTTCGGGCTGATCGCGGCGAGCGCCGCGGTGTTGCTCGGCGACGTCGACCTCTCGACGCCGCGCCGGAAGTCCGCCGCAGTCGCCGGGTTCGCGCTCGCGTTCCTCGCGTCGGGCGTCGCCGCGACCGCGCTCGGGAGCTCGCTGCCGGTCGTCTTCGTCGCCGGGGCGGTCGCGGTCAGCGCGATGGTGCTGCCGGGGATCTCGGGTTCGCTGCTGCTTATCGTCCTCGGCCAGTACGAGTACATGTCCGGCGTCGTGTCTCGATTCGTCGACGGCGCGGGCGCGCTCGCGCTCGGAAACGGGGGAGACGCGCTCGTCGAGACGCTGCCGCCGGTGGCGGCGTTCCTGCTCGGCGGCGTCGGCGGGCTCTTCACGATCGCCCACGCCGTCCGATACGCGCTAGCCCGGGCGCGGGCCGCGACGCTCGCCTTCCTCGTGAGCCTGATCGTCGGGGCGCTGCGCGCGCCGCTCGTGGAGGTGTCCGCCCGGCTGGCCGAGAGCGGCGAGTCGTGGCGGGCGGCCGCCCCGCGGTTCGCGCTGGCGGCGCTCGTCGGTGCCGGGCTCGTGGCCGTTCTGAATCGTTACTCCGCGGCGATTGAGTACTGAGCGGCGGGTCCGGTCGCGGCCAAGAAGGGAAAGCGGGTCACAGCTAGTCTGCCGTCACCAACCACCCCCAAATGGGTGGCCTTGTCGGTGGCCCGGGTTCTGGCCGACCTTACAGAGAACAGAGGGGAGAGCCCACAACAGTCGTGGAGGAAGTCAAGCCGGTTCGGTCCGGAACCGAGTGATCGGAACATCGATGACATCGTCGTAGCCGTCGTCGGCACCGACCAACAGCACCCCGCTGACGTGGGCTGCTGTCCCGAGCGCAAAAGCATCACCGAGTGCTGGCGAGTAGCGGAATTTGAAGTCGGCTGCTCGCGCCCATGTCTGTTCGGTGTCGATGCGACGGATGCCACTTTCCTCGAGGACGTCGACGACGGCATCAGCCCGGTCCTCGCCGTCGATTGCCCGCACGATATAGTGGACCTCGGCAAGATTGATCGCCGAGATGTAACCGTCTGCTGCGCCTTCAATGGCGTCAACGTACGTTTCGACGGTGTCGCTCCCTGGTTCGTTACAAAAATACGTGATTAGTGGTTCAGCGTCGAAGACGATCGTTTCGGGAATCTCAGCGCAGTCCGTCGTTCGTCAGCCTCGTCGTCACCGGCGTAGCGCTGTCGCAACTCTTCTTCACTGGCTTTGTCCGCTGTACGTTCCTCTTGGAGGCGCTCCGTTGCTGAGCGCCCCTGCTCATCGGTTTTTCCTTCCAAAACCCCACGCAGGTCTGTAACCGAGCGGATGGGGCGGACAACGATGTCGCCCTCTTCAGTGCGAATGAACTTCACACGGCCGGGCGTGTCGATACCCAACTCCTCACGGAACTCCTTCGGGATTGTGGCTTGCCCGCGCGACGATACGGACACCACCTTTTCAGACTCCGTCTCGCTTATACTATTTCTTATTGATACTTTTGCTTAGTCATATAA
Source organism: Halorubrum sp. SD612 (assembly GCF_002135005.1). Classification (NCBI taxonomy): domain Archaea; kingdom Methanobacteriati; phylum Methanobacteriota; class Halobacteria; order Halobacteriales; family Haloferacaceae; genus Halorubrum; species Halorubrum sp. SD612. The sequence goes on from NZ_NEWI01000102.1 coordinate 5,352, forward strand.
AACGCTAGCGTTGAGTTAGGTAGTTAATAGATCAGATCGGACATTGACTCGCCGGTCTCAAGTGTGCGGCCCGTCGTGGACCCTGACTCGACACCTAGAGTAGCTCGCAATGCCTTTTCAGTGTCCGCCCGTATGGCCGCGTATGGTCCAGATGGAATCCGACTCGGAACTCGACCGCGACGACGCCGCGCCCGACTTCGAACTGCCCGGCGCGGACGGCGAAACCCACGCGCGCGACGACTTCGAGACGGACGCGCTGCTCGTCGTGTTCACGTGTAATCACTGCCCGTACGCGAAGGCGAAGATCGACCTGCTGAACGAGATTGCGGCCGAGTACGACGACCTCGCGGTCGTCGGGATCAACCCCAACGACGCCGACGCATACCCGGAGGACTCCTTCGAGGCGATGCGCGAGGCCGTCGCCGACGGCACCGTCGCGTACGACGCGTACCTTCGCGACGAGACCGGCGAGGTCGCGGCCGCCTACGACGCCGTCTGTACGCCCGACCCGTTCCTCTTCGGCCGCGAGGACGGCGAGTGGCGGCTGCGCTACCACGGCCGGCTCGACGACGCGCTCAACCCCGACGACGAGCCGACAGAGTTCTACATCCGCGACGCAGTCGACGCCGTCCTCGCGGGTGAGGACGTCGAGATTCCGGACCGGCCCTCGCGCGGCTGCTCCATCAAGTGGCCCGGCGAGTAGCGGACGGTAGTGAGCGACCGACGCCCTCCCGAAGTCGGAACGCCGCACTAACAGAGACGACTTAACAAGGGACCGGGTCGAACGGGTGGTATGAGCATGAAAGGCGACGAGCCGGACCTCCACGAGATCGACCGGTACGACGGCGGCGTCGGCTGGATCGCGTACCCCGACGAGACGATGGAGCGCGCGAGCCACGCGTTCGCGGTCGAGAACGAGGAGGCGGACGCGGACGACGTGTGGGTCGTCGACCCGGTCGACGCGCCCGGTGTCGACGACCTCCTCGACGGGCTTGGCTCCGTCGCCGGCGTCGTGGTCGGACTGGACCGCCACGTGCGCGACAGCGGCGAACTCGCCGCCCGCCACGACGCCCCGGTGTACGTCCCCGAGTGGATGACCGGCGTCACCGAGGATCTCGGCCACGATGTCGAGGTCGAGCGGTTCGGGTCGCGGCTCACGGACACCGGCTTCGAGGCGATCCGGATCCGCGACTCGTCGGTGCCGCCGTGGCAGGAGGTCGGGCTCTTCGACGGCGAGACGCTGATCGTCCCGGAGTCGCTCGGGTCCGCGTCGTACTTCCGCGGCGACCGCGAGCGCCTCGGCGTCCACCCGATGCTGCGGCTCACCCCGCCGACGAGCGCGCTCTCCGGGCTCGACCCCGAGCGCGTGCTCGTCGGTCACGGCGTCGGCGTCCACGAGCGAGCCGCGGTCGCCGTCGAGGACGCCATCTCGGACTCGCGGCGCAAGGCGCCCGGGCTGTACGCGAAGACGCTCGCGTCCGCGCTGCCGTTCTGAACGCGACCGAGCGGGACGACCCGTGCGTGTCCTTTTGCCAATCCGTCCCATAGCGGAGGTCGAACAGTGATCTACGTCACCCGCGATCTACTGGCCGTACTCCGCGAGCGCGCCGCGAGCGAGGACCCAGACGGTGTGAACGTCCGGCTCTCCGCGACGCCGGCCGGCGAGTTCGAGGCCGACATCGGGCTCGACCCGGAGACGCCGGTGGTGACTCACTTCACACTGCCGTCGGTCGGGAATTCGGTCAACTCCGTGTTCGGCGTCGACCTCGGCACGCCGGCCGGCGAGGGGGGCGCGCGGTTCCTCTCGCACCCGGACGGGTTCCTCGGGGTGTCGCGCACCGACGACCTCGCGGCCGTGGTGATCGTCGCCGTCCCGCCGTACGACGGCGACTCTGTCGCGGCCTTCGACCGCTCCGGAACGGGAGTCGAACTGGCGGTCGTCGACGCCGCTCCGCCGAGCGAATCCGTGCCGGAGTGAGCGGAGAACAGGGGTTTCAAGCCGTCGGAGGGAATACCCCGGCGTAATGGCAGCACGGCCACCCGGCGGCGGCGGCGCGAAAGAGCCCGAGGCTATCGAGTTCGGTATCGCCGCGCTCGACGCCCGGCTCGACGAGGCGGGCGTGTCGTTCCCCGCGACGACCGCGGAGCTCCGCGACGCGCTGGGCGATCAGGAGGTTCCCTACGACGCGCAGGGGCGCTCCCTCGCGCTCGCGGACGCGCTCGACCGCGTGCCGCAAGAGAAGTTCGAGAACGAGACCGAGTTCCTCGACGCCCTGTACCCGGTGTTCGACGAGGCGCGCCGCGAGGAGCGCGGCGTGATCGCCAGCCTCCGCGACGCGTTGCCGTTCTGAGCGGGAGCCAAGGGGGTCTGGGAGCGGCCGGCCGCGCCTAGCGCGCCTCCGAGCGCGCCTCGACCTCCGGCGCCTCCTCGTCGGGCTCGCCGGCGTCGTATCGTTCGATGACGTCGTTGATTAGGACGACGTCGCCGACGGCGCGGACCCAGCGGTACGGAACGATGACGCCGGTCGAGCCGCCCACCTGCCCGGCGAACAGCTCGTGGTTGAGTTCGGCGAGCGCGAGTCCGGTCACGGCGCGGGCGTCCAGATCGAGCTGGATGTCCTCGACTTCGCCGACGAAGACGCCGTTGCTCGAGTACACCTCGCGACCGACGAGCGACGTGATCTCCTCGGGGGCTGCGTTCATACTCGGTACGGTCACGAGCGCGCCTATTAAGCGTTCGTTGTCGAACGACGCGCGTCGGACGGTGAGCGCGGGCTGGTCCCGCGGCCCGGGTTCCCGCCGCGCGCCGACGGCAGGAGGTTTTTCATAATTCGACCGTGAGGGATTCGTATGGCGACGAACACCTCGGAGCCGGACCCGACAGACGGCGGGGACTTCGACTACACCGGCGGGACGGTGGAACGGCCGGATCTCGTCGACGCGCTCGATCGGCGAGTGGACGGCGACGTGCGGTTCGACGACTACTCGAAGCGGCTGTACGCGACCGACGCCTCGGCGTACGAGGTCACGCCGATCGGCGTCGTGATCCCGGAGTCGACCGCGGACGTGGCCGCGGTCCACGAGTACTGCTTCGAGGAGGGGATCCCCGTCCTCCCCCGCGGCGGCGGTACCTCGCTCGCCGGCCAGACCGTGAACGAGGCGGTCGTCCTCGACCTGACCGACGAGATGGACGGCGTGCTGTCGACGGACCCCGACGCGGAGACCGCCCGCGTTCAGGCTGGCGCGTACGTGGGCGACCTCAACGCCGCGGTCGAACCGGCCGGGCTGAAGTTCGCACCCGACCCGGCGTGGCGCGACAAGTCCGCAGTCGGCGGGGCGATCGGCAACAACTCCACCGGCGCGCACTCGCTGAAGTACGGCAAGACGGACCACTACGTCGAGGAGTTGGAGGTCGTCCTCGCCGACGGCACCGTGACGACGTTCGGCGAGGTGGCGGTCGAGGAGCTCCGCGAGTCAGCGGACCCCGACGCCGACGGGCTCCTCCCGAGGATCCACGCCGAGGTCGTGCGGATCCTCGACGAGGAGGCCGACGAGATCGACGAGCGCTTCCCGGAGCTGAAGCGGAACGTTTCCGGCTACAACCTCGACCGCCTGCTCGCCGAGTACCGCGGCGAGCACGGCGAGGAGGGCGTCGTCAACCTCGGCCGCCTCATGGCCGGCAGCGAGGGGACGCTCGCGACCGTGACGGAGGCGACCGTCTCGCTCGTCGAGATCCCGGAGACGAAGGCGGTCGCGCTGCTGACCTACGAGGACCTCCTCGACGCGATGGAGGACGTCGCCGCGTGCCTCGAACACGACCCCGCCGCCGTCGAGGTAATGGACGACGTCCTCCTCGGGCTCGCGGCCGACACGCCGGAGTTCGAGGACGTCGTCGGGATGTTACCCGACGGCACCGACTCCGTGCTGCTCATCGAGTTCTACGCCGAGGACGACGCGACGGGAGAACAGAAGGTCGCGGACCTGATCGCGGACCGGGTCGGCGCGGCCGACGGCGCCGCGGGAGCCCGCGTCGAGACGACGACAGACCCGAGCGCGGGCGCCGCAGAGACGACGAGCCACCCTCGCCGCGCAGTCGACGCGCTGGAGGCGCACGACCCGGACGAGCGCGACCGGTTCTGGAAGATGCGGAAGGCGGGGCTACCGATCCTCCTCTCGCGCACCACCGACGAGAAGCACATCTCCTTCATCGAAGACTGCGCCATCCCGCCGGAACACCTCCCGGAGTACACCCGCGAGTTCCAAGAGATTCTGGAGGACAACGACACCTTCGCCACCTTCTACGCGCACGCCGGCCCGGGTGTGTTACACATCCGTCCGCTCATCAACACGAAGGAGGTCGACGACGTGGAGGCGATGCTCGACATCGCCGACCGCGTCACCGACGCGGTGGTCCGGCTCGGCGGCTCCGTCTCGGGCGAACACGGCGACGGCCGCGCGCGGACCCAGTGGAACCGGAAGCTGTACGGCGACGACCTCTGGGAGTCGTTCCGCGACCTCAAGACCGCGTTCGATCCCGACTGGCTGCTCAACCCGGGCAACGTCTGCGGCGACGTCGACATGGGCGAGAACCTCCGGTTCGACGCCGACTACGAGTACGACGCCGGGTTCGACCCCGCGATGGAGTGGGCGGTCGACAACGGGATGCAGGGGATGGTGGAGCTCTGCCACGGCTGCGGCGGTTGCCGCGGCCCGCAGGAGACCACCGGCGGCGTGATGTGTCCCACCTACCGCGCCTCCGAGGAGGAGGTTCAGTCGACCCGCGGGCGGGCGAACATGCTCCGCGGGGCCATCTCCGGCGAGCTCCCGGACGACCCGACGGACGACGAGTTCGTCACCGAGGTGATGGACCTCTGCGTCGGCTGTAAGGGGTGTAAGGTGGACTGCCCGAGCGGCGTCGACATGGCGAAGCTGAAGGCGGAGGTCGAGCACGCCCACCACGAGGAGCACGGGATCGATCTGCGGACGCGGCTGCTCGGACGCTTCGAGTCGCTCGCGC
>NZ_NEWI01000103.1:0-10285 GCF_002135005.1 Halorubrum sp. SD612
TGACATACCGGCCAAGTGACAGCGGATCCCTATTTCAATCGCCCAGCGTGGAGTTCGATCTCGCTCCACAAACGACAAGTCGATCCACGCGATACGTTCGCTGAGGCGGTCGAATTCTGCCATAGACTCTCAGAACTCGTCCGCCTCATCCTCTAACTTAACGCGACCCCCGAGCCGCATCAAAAGGTAAAAACCGTCTCGTCTCGAATTCGCTGGTAACATGGACGTTCCGTACGACCCCAACAGCTACATTCGGGTGCTGAAGCTGGCGAGCACGCCGAGCACCGACGAGTTCCTCCAGGTGTCGAAGATCGCCGGCGCCGGGATCCTGCTCATCGGGTTCATCGGCTTCCTGATGTTCGCGATCATGAGCCTCCTCCCGGGGGTCGGCGCGTAATGCCGATCTACTCGGTCAAGACGACGGCGAGCCAGGAACGCACCGTCGCCGACATGCTCGCCGAGAAGGAGACGCCCGAGATCCAGGCCGTCATCGCCCCCGACCAGCTCACGAGCTACGTGATGGTCGAGGCGACCGACGGGGCCGCGTTCGGCCGGATTCTCGACGAGATCCCGCACGCCCGCGGCGTCATTCAGGGCGGCGACGGCCCGGCCGAGAGCCCCTTCTCCGAGGTCGAGCACTTCCTCTCGCCGACCCCGGACGTGGAGGGGATCGCCGAGGGCGACATCGTCGAGCTGATCGCCGGTCCGTTCAAGGGCGAGAAGGCGCGCGTCCAGCGGATCGACGAGGGGAAAGACCAGGTGACCGTCGAGCTGTACGAGGCGACCGTCCCGATTCCGGTGACGGTCCGCGGCGACCAGATCCGCGTCCTCGACAGCGAGGAACGGTAAGGCCTCCGGCCGGCCGATCGGCGCGGCGGCGGACGAGGAAGCGCGAGCCGACCCGACCGTCTGACGCCGGGATCGCACGCAACGACAAGGGCTTTATTCGACGACGACGGACCGTAGCGATATGTTCGGCCACGGCGCGCCGGCGGTGTTGAGCGTGATTCCCGACACGTTCACGTTCGCGTGGATCGTCGCGATCCTCTTCGCGACGGCGTGGCTGCTCGACGAGCGCGGGCTGGCCGCCGGTCGCGCGCTCGCGGCCGGGACGTGGGCGCTGTTCGGGCTCTTCTGGCTGTCGACGGTGCCGTACTTCGCGTTCGAACACCAGAGCTACGTCGAGTCGATCCTCGCGCTCGTCGGCTTCCCCGCCAGCGTGTACGCGGGGTATCTCCTCTACGACGGGCGCGCGTCGCTTTTCACGCTCACGCGGGCCATCGCGATCATGCTCTTCATCTACCTCCCGTTCGAGACGATCCCGGCGTTCACCGTCGGCGGGGTCGCGGTCCCGGAGCCCCGCCGGATCCTCATCGAGGTCGTGGCGACGCAGACCGGTGCGCTCATCGACCTGCTCGGGTACGCGCCGGAGGCGGTGACGAGCAGGGAGGGGTACGAGGCGGCGTACTCGTGGACGCTGGACGACGGCCACACCGTCATCATCCACATCGTACTGGCGTGTACGGGGCTGGGGAGTATGGCCATCTTCGGCGGCCTCGTCGCCGCCGTCGAGGCGCCGCTCGCGCGGAAGCTCCGCGCGCTCGCGGTGTCGATCCCGCTCATTTACGTCCTGAACATCTTCCGGACGACGTTCATTTCGGTGGTGTCTGGCAACCAGTACATGCACTGGTACCCGGACCTGGTGATGACGATGTTCGGCGCGACCGACCCGTACCGGGTGTCGTTCCTCATCTCCGACCGGATCATGAGCCAGCTGCTGGCGGTCGTGGCGCTCATCGCGATCACCTTCCTCGCGGTGCGCGAGCTACCCGAGCTCGCGGTCATCTTGGAGGACGTGCTCTACCTCATCACCGGCGAGGAGCACGACCTGACCGAGGCGCTCGACCTGCCGCGCGAACCGACGAACCGATAGGGCGGCGGGTCCGCGACGGCCCCGCTTTGGAGATACTATAGATTACTATATAGCAAGCTATAGACGTAGCGGGCCGGAACGGTCGGTCATGACTACGAGGGCGCGAGACGGACCGTCGGGCGCCGGTCCGAGAGCGCGGTCGCGCGGAGGTGGGCGGCGGTGATAGGCGGGGTCGACCCGTTCGTCTACCTCGAGACGAACGTCGCGAAGCTGGCGTTAGCGACCGCGCTCGGCATGTTCCTCGGGCTGGAGCGCGAGTGGTCGCAGAAGTCGGCGGGGATCCGGACGTTCGCGCTCGTCAGCCTCGCGGCGGCGGTGTTCTCGCTCGTCGACGAGCCCGGGCTGCTCGTCGTCGGCGGCGTGCTGGTGGTCGCCAGCGCGGTGTTACTGGCGGTCCGGAGCTTCGTCGAGGCCGAGGTCGACGGGCTCTCGCTGACCACGTCGGCGTCGCTGCTCGTCACGTACGGGGTCGGGGTGCTCGTCGCCGAGGAGTTGTTCATCGAGTCGGTGACGGTGGCGGTGCTCTCGTCGCTGCTCTTGGTGTTGAAACGGGAGCTCCACCAGTTCGCGTGGGGGCTCTCGCGCGAGGAGGTGCGCAGCGCGGTGGAGTTCACCATCCTCGCGTTCGTCGTCTTCCCCCTCCTCCCCGCCGAGACGATCGACCCGTGGAACGCGGTCCAGCCGCGGCTCGTCTGGTCGCTCGTGGTCGCGGTCAGCGCCATCGGCTTCGTCAACTACGTGCTGGTGAAGCGGTATCAGGGGCGCGGCTACGCGGTGACTGGGTTCTTCGGCGGGCTCGTCAACTCGACGGCGGTCGTCGCCGAGATGGCGAAGCGCGCGAAGGGGCGCGCCGACCTCGGCGAGATCGCGGTGGGGTCGATCCTGCTCGCCAACGCCGCCATGGCGTTCCGGAACGCCGCGGTCGTGGCCGTCTTCGTCCCCGAGGCGGCGCTCGTCGTCGGCGCGCCGCTCGGCGCGATCACGGTCGCGGGGATCAGCGTCGCCGTGTGGCGGAGCGACTGGCGGACGACGATGGAGGCGGAGCTCACCTCGCCGTTCAGCCTCGGGAACGCGCTCACGTTCGGCGCGCTCTTCCTGCTCGTGCTGCTCGCCTCCGCGGTCGCCGAGCGGACGTTCGGCGCTGGCGGGTTCGTCGCCACCTCCTTCCTCGCGGGGCTGGTGTCGTCGGGGACCTCGACGACCACGGCGGTCTCGCTGCTCGGGACCGGACAGATCGGCGTCGACACCGCGGTCGCGGGCGTGGTCGCCGGGACGGCCGCCAGCATCCTGGTGAAGACGGCGTTCGCGGCGAGCATCGCGCGCGAGCTGGTCAGACCGGTGTTCCTGTGGAACCTCCTGTTGATCGCCGTGGGCGTGGTCGCGGGGGCGCCGCTGTTGCTGTTGTGAGGGCCCGCTGAGTCCGGTGGGCGAAGTGGGTCAGGCAGCCCGTCGGACCGGCCTCAGGAGATGTGTGCGGCGATGTCCGTCGACGACATCATCCCGACGTAGTCGTCGTCGACGACCGGGAGGTGTTTCACGCCGTACATGGTCATCATCGCGGCGACCTCCTCCAGCATGAGGTCCGGCGTCACCGTCTCGACGTCTTCGGTCATCACGTCGCGGACCGTCGTCGCCTCCGGGTCGCTCCCGTCGGCGACCGCTCCGACGACGTCGCTCTGCGTGAGGATACATCCTCCGCCCGTCGTCACGACGAGCGCACTGATGTTCTCGTCGCGCATCCGCCGGGCGGCCTCCCGGAGCGGCGCGTCCGCCCCGATCGTCTCCAAGGGCGTCGACATCACGTCCGCGACGCGGGTCCTGTCGTCGAGATCCATACCGCGCTGTGTGTTACCATGTTTCATTACTCTTCCGGAACGCACAACGCGACGCGATCTCGACTCGGACGCGGCGCCGTCACGCGGCCTCGGGCCGTCCCGGCGCCCGACCCGTCAGCCTCGCCGCGAGAGGTACGCCGTGAGGTCCGTCGTGGAGACCATGCCGATCGGTCTGTCGTCGCCGTCGGTCACCGGGAGGTGGGTGTAGCCGTGTGCGGTCGGCTCCGCCAGCTCCGCGACGGTGTCTTCGCGGCCGACCGTGACCACGTCGGTCGTCATGAACGCCTCGACCGGCGTCCGGTCTTTCGGGTCGTTGTCCCGGACGAGGGCGACGAAGTCCGTCGCGGTGATCAGCCCGGCGAGGGCCCCGTCGGAGTCGAGGACGAGGAGAGAGCTACCCCCGGACTCGCGCATCTGCTCCGCCGCGTCGGCCGCCGCGGCCCCGCGTTCGATAGTCGTCAGGTCGGTCGACATGAGTCGATCTACCGGCACGTCATTCATGGTGCGTGCCAACGCCCCACATAATAATCAAACGCGCGGTCGGTTCGGGGGCGTTCGCCTCGCGACCGCGGACGCCTCACTCGTCGACGAGCGACTCGGGGGCGCCGGCGAGACCGACGAGGGCGTCCGCCTCGACGTGATGGAGGTCACCCGGGATCACGAGCAGGTGGAGCGGGTCACCGAACTCGCGGTCGGCGAGCGCGCTCAGACGGTCGGCCGCGACGACCGCGTCCGGCGAGCCGGCGCGGGCGACGACGACCGCGAGCTCGTCCGCCCACTCCTCGGCCAGCAGTCCGGCGGCGACGTCCGCGGTCATGTACTCCTCGTGGTCGGGGTCCGGACCGGCGGGGCCCGTTCCCACCTTGATGTCGAGGTAGACGACGGTGTGGAGCCCGCGCTCCCGGTTCGCCTCGATCGTCTCGACCACGCTCCCGGGGACGTCGTCGCCGCCGTGAGCGTACGGGAACGGGAGCGTCGTCGCCTTGCCGAACCGGTAGTTCTGGAGCCCGGTGAGACTCGACGCCGCGGACTGGGCGGTCACGCCGTGGATCACGCGCGTGTCGATCCCGCGCTCCTCGGCGCGGAGGCGGAGGTCGGTGTGGGTGGTCGAGATCATCGTGTCGCCGGCGGTACAGAACGCGGCGTCGCCGGACTCGGCCGCCGCGAGTATCGGCTCCGGGTCCTGCTCGACGCCGGCGCGGTCGCGCACCTCGACGTCGACGCCGTGGTGCGCCTCAAGGTCAGCGACGTCGGCGCCGACCAGTCGGCTGGTGTAGAACTCCGCGAAGACCCTGTCGGCCGCGCGGAGCGCCTCCCGCCCCTCGACGGTGACGGAGCGCTCGTCGCAGAGACCGAGCCCGATGAACGTGAGCATACCCGGAGTCGGCGCGCGGCGAATGAAAAGAACGCGGAAAATCGGCTCGGCAGCGCGAGAACATTTGACACCCTAATAGACCTTCATGATTGTCCCTTGGGATTCCATAGCAAGCCATAAGAGGGAACCAACACAAGTTCAGGCCACGAGGCCCACTCGGGCTCACATACCATTATGACTGACGACGAACTCATCTGGCGGATATCGGGGGGATCCGGTGACGGGATCGCTTCCACCAGCCAGAACTTCGCGAAGGCCTTGATGCGATCGGGGCTCAACGTCTTCACGCATCGGCACTACCCGTCGCGAATCCGCGGCGGCCACACCTACACGGAGGTCCGCGCGTCGGCGGACCCCGTGAACTCCCGGGGCGACGGCTACAACTTCCTCTTAGCGCTCGGCGACTCGTTCGCTCGGAACCCGTCCGAGGGCGCCGTCTACGGCAACGAGGAGATCAAGCCCCTCTCGGAGAACCTAGATGAGCTCCGCGAAGGCGGGGTCATCATCTACGACGAGGGGCTGCTCGACGCCTCCGAGATCCCGAACTTCGAGGAGCGCGCCGAGGAGAACGACTGGCACGTATTCCCCCTCGACCTCCGCGGACTCGCCCGCGACATGGGTCGCGAGGTCATGCGCAACACCGCCGGCGTCGGCGCGACCTGCGCGATCACCGGCATGGAACTCGACCACGTCGAGGACCTGATGCGCGACGCGATGCCGGAGAAGATCCTCGACCCGAACCTCGAGATCCTCGAGACCGCCTACGAACAGGTCCAAGAGGAGTACGACGTCGACGCGCCGGACGTGTCGGTCCCGACCGGCGAACACGACGAGACCCAACTGCTCATGTCCGGGTCGGACGCCATCTCCTACGGCGCCATCGACGAGGGCTGCCGGTTCATCTCCGGCTACCCGATGACACCGTGGACCGAGGTGTTCACCATCATGACGAAGAACCTGCCGAAGCTCGGCGGGATCTCCGAGCAGGTGGAAGACGAGATCGCCGCGGCCGCGCTCGCGGTCGGCGCGTCCCACGCCGGCGTCAAGGCGATGTCCGGCTCTTCCGGTGGCGGGTTCGCGCTGATGTCCGAGCCGCTCGGGCTCGCGGAGATGACGGAGACGCCCGTCGTCCTCGTCGAGGCCATGCGCGCCGGTCCCTCGACCGGGATGCCGACGAAGCCGGAGCAGTCCGACCTCGAACACGTCCTCTACACCTCGCAGGGGGACTCCCAGCGCGTCGTGCTGGCGCCCGGCACCGTCGAGGAGGCGTACGAGCAGTCCCGGCTCGCCTTCCGGCTCGCCTACGGGTACCAGATCCCGACGATCCTGCTGTACGACCAGAAGCTCGGCGGGGAGATGACGAACGTCCCGAAGAGCCACTTCGACCGGGAGGCGAACCCGGACCTCGGGAAGACGCTCTCGGAGGACGCGCTGTCGGAGCAGCCCCACGGCGACGACGGGAAGTTCCACCGCTTCCAGCACGAGGTCGACGACGGCGTCTCCCCGCGGTCGATCCCCGGCCAGAAGGGAGGTCGCTTCCTCGCGACCGGCAACGAGCACGACCCGACCGGCCACATCAGCGAGTCCCCGGACAACCGGGTCGCGCAGATCGACCGGCGGGCCGAGAAGCTGGCGGCGATCCGCGACGACCTCGACACGGTCGACACCGGGTCGTACGCCGGCCCGGAGGACGCCGAGTACGGCATCCTCACGTTCGGCAGCCAGCAGGGAACCGTCGAGGAGGCCGTCGGTCGCCTCAACGACGCCGGCGTCTCGGTGAAGTCGTACGGCGTCTCGGACATGCTGCCGTTCCCGACCGAGCAGGTCCGGGCGTTCATCGAGAGCGTCGACGAGGTGCTGGTCGTGGAGATGACCGCCTCGGGACAGTTCCGCGGGCTCGTCCAGAAGAACCTGGGCCAGTACGGCGAGAAGCTGTCGAGCCTGCTGAAGTACAACGGGAACCCGTTCGAGCCGGCGGAGATCGTCGACGGGTTCGAGACCGCGATCGTCGAGGGCGACGGCGACGCGCCCGGCCATCAGACCACCTTCGTCCCAGCCGCAGGTGACTAAGCAATGAGCACGTTTTCAGCAATCGGAGAAGAGCGAGAGATCGACCGCGACGAGTACACCCCCGGCGTCGAGCCGCAGCCGACCTGGTGTCCGGGCTGCGGTGACTTCAGCGTCCTGAAGGCGCTCAAGCAAGCGCTGCCGGAGGTCGGGCGCACGCCCGAGGAGACCCTGCTGTGTACCGGGATCGGCTGTTCGGGCAAGCTGAACAGCTACCTCGACACGTACGGGTTCCACACGATCCACGGGCGCTCGCTGCCCGTGGCCCGCGCCGCGAAGCTCGCGAACCCCGACCTCGAAGTGATCGCCGCCGGCGGCGACGGCGACGGCTACGGGATCGGCGGGAACCACTTCATCCACACGGCCCGGGAGAACCACGACATGACGTACATCGTGTTCAACAACGAGATCTTCGGGCTCACGAAGGGGCAGACCTCCCCGACGAGCCCGAAGGGCCACAAGTCGAAAACGCAGCCTCACGGGAGCGCCAAGGAGCCGATCAAACCGCTCTCGATGTCGCTGAACGCCGGCGCCTCCTACGTCGCCCGCACGGCGGCGGTGAACCCGAACCAGGCGAAGGAGATCATCGCCGAGGGGATCGAACACGACGGGTTCGCGCACGTCGACTTCCTCACGCAGTGCCCGACGTGGAACAAGGACGCGCGCCAGTACGTCCCGTACATCGACGTCAACGACTCCGACGACTACGAGTTCGACATGACGGACCGCGTCGAGGCCCAGGAGATGATGCGGACGACCGAGGAAGCCCTCTACGAGGGCGAGGTGCTCACCGGCCGCTTCTACGTCGACGAGGACCGCCCCTCCTACGGAGAGGAGAAGCGCTCGATCGGCGAGATGCCCGAGGAGCCGCTCGCCGAGCGCTACTGGGACGACGACTACGAGTGGGAACGCTCCCACGACATGTTCCTCGACAAACACGCCTGAGCCGACCGGCGGCCGTTCACGACGCGGCGAGTTCGTTTTTTGATTCGCAAGGTCTTTTTTCATTGGTGACAAACGTACTCATATGAGTACTGTATCGACAGAGGAACGGATCCTTTCCGTGTTAGAAGAGGACGCACAGGCGTCCTGCGGGGAGATCGCCGAGCGAGCCGACGTCTCGAAACCGACGGTGCGGAAGTACATCGACCGCCTCGAGGAGCGCGGCGTGATCGTCGGCTACTCCGCGGAGGTCGACCCGAAGAAGCTCTCTTCGCAGTCGATCGCCATGGTCGGCATGGATGTCGACTCGGGGCGGTACGTGGAGGCCACGCGGGATCTGAAGTCGCTCGACGAGGTTCAGGCGCTGTACACCTCCTCGGGCGATCACATGCTGATGGCGGAGGTCCGCGCCGGCGACGGCGACGAGCTCGGCGACGTCATCTCGGAAAAGCTGCTCGGCGTCAACGGCGTCACCGCGGCCCACCCCTCGTTCCTCCAGGAGCGGCTGAAGTGAGTCGGCCGAGAAGCGGTTCGTTTTGACTGTCGACGCCTCTCAGGTGAGCGCGTCGGGGTCCGCGACGACGATCGATTCGTCGCCCGCCGGGCTCCGCCGGGTCCCGCGAGGCGCGAACCCGTGCGCGCTGAAGAACTCCTCGGCGCTGGGGCGGTCCGAGGGGACGGTCGCGCGGAGCGTTTTCACCCCGCGGTCGGCGAGCGCGCTCCCCACGCGGGCGAGCAGCTCGGCCGCGACGCCCTCGCCCGCGCGGTTCGGGTGAACCCACAGCGCCAGTAGCTCGGCCTCCGTCCCGTCGGGATCCGGGTGCGCGATGGCGAGCCCGACGGGCCCCTCCTCGTCGTGTTCCATCAGGAACGACCACTCCGCCTCGGCGGCGGCCTCGCGGACGCCGGCGGCGGACACGTCGAGCAGTGGCGCGCCGATGTCGTCGAACACCGTCTCCTCGCGGGCTCGTGAGACCGCCGTTCGCAGGTCCTCCGCGTCGTCGGGGCGAGCCGCCCGGACATCCATGTTCGACCGTGAGTAAAGAACGCACCTATAGGTTTCGGGATGCGAATTGTTCCCACAGTATCGGTCGACGAAAGCTCCGACTCGTCGGGCGAGGATCGCGACGCGTTAAGCGAAAGCCGCGGCCCGTCGGGGTCGTTACGCGACCGGTTCGACCCCGATCGTGACCGCGACGCCTTCGACCTCCCACTCTTCGACGAGTCCGCCGTCGGCGTCGGCGGCGTCGCTCGCGTCGTCGAGCCACGCGTCGGCGCGCACCTCGCCGGCGATCAGGTCGGCGTGCTCGTCCACGAAGCCGGCGACCCGGTCGTCGTCGACCGCGACGCCGACGCGAATCCGCGCCTCAACGTCGAGGTCCAGTTCCTTGCGCATCTCCTGGACCCGGCGGATCACGTCGCGGGCGTACCCCTCGGACTCGATGTCGGGCGTCAGCGAGGTGTCGACGTAGACGGTGCCGCCATCGAAGTCGGCCCCGGAGACGTGCTCCGGCGGCTCCGCGACGTATTCGACCATCTCGTCGTCGAGGTCGACGGGCTCGCCGTCGACCGCGACCTCGCCGCCCTCGACCTCGGCGCGGGTCGCGCCCTGAACCGCCTCCATCACCTTCTGGGCGTCCCCGCCGAACGCCGGCCCGATGGCGGCCATCTGCGGCTCGGCGGTCTCGACCAGTTCGTCGAAGGCGTCGGTGACGACCACGTCGCGGGCGTTGACGCGGTCAGCGATCAGCGCTTTGAGGCGGTCGACCGCGGCCGCAACCGTCTCGTCGTCGGTCTCGACGACGACGCGCGGCACGGGCCAGCGGAGCTTGCGGCCAGCCTGCTGGCGCGCGTTCGCGGCCGCCTCCTCGATGTCGCGGAAGGCCGCCACGTCGCGTTCGAGGTCGTCGTCGCGCAGGTCCGCGTCCGGCTCGGGGTACGACAGCGCGTGGACCGTCGTCGCCTCGCCGTCGAGCCGCTGGTACATCCGCTCGGTGAGGTACGGGGCGATCGGCGCGAGCAGCCGGATCACCTCGTCGAGGACCGTCGCGAGCGTGGCGTACGCGCCGCGCTTCGAGGGGGAGTCGGTCTCCTCCCACATGCGGTCGCGGACGGCCTTCACGTAGAACCGCG
>NZ_NEWI01000104.1:0-10159 GCF_002135005.1 Halorubrum sp. SD612
TCCCGTACGCGCACGGCGGCGACGACGTGCCCGCGAGCGTGGTCGAGACGATCGAGGCGAACCGGGAGCGCGGCCTCCACACCGTCGTTTACCTCGACATCAAGGTCGGGACGGGCCCGAGCGGCCCAGATCCCGACCACGAGGAGTACATGACCGCGGACGTCGCCGCGGGCCTGCTCGCGGACAACTGGGGCGACGAGCTCGCGGTCGTCGTCGCGCGCGCCGGCTCCCCCGACGCGGTCGTCGCCGCCGACCGACTGAGCGCGCTCGCGGACCGCGAGTTCGGCGACCCGCTCCACCTGCTCGTGATCCCGGGCGACCTCCATCACGTCGAGGCGGACGCGCTCGTCGGCCTCGCCGGCGCTCCGGAACCGCTCGTCGAGGAGTGAGGCGACGCTCGTCCGCCGCGGTCTCACGCACTGCGCAGGGAGCGCCCGACGGGGTGGGACGGACCGGATGATTGATTATCGTGGTTGACGTTACCACGACTCATGAATGACGTGCCCGTCGACCGGCTCATGTCGACCGACCTCACGACGATCGAACGCGGGGCCGCCGCCGACGAGGCGGCCAGGAAGATGCGCGAGACCGGGGTCAGCTCGATTCTCGTCGTCGAGCCCGACGGGGCGCTGGCCGGGCTGATCACCGCGACGGACTTCGTCGCGCTCGTCCGCGACAACGACCCGAAGGACCGGACGCCGGTGGAGGCGTTCATGACGACCGACGTCGTCACGGTGGGGCGCGAGGACACGGTCACCGAACTGGCCGAGCCGACCGCGCACGGCTACACGCACCTCCCGGTGACCGATAGCGACGACAGGCCGGTCGGAATGGTGTCGACGACGGACCTCACGGCGCACCTCTCGCGGGCGAAGTGACGGGCCTGCCGGGCTTCCGGTCCGATCGCGTCCCGCCGGTCCGGAGCCGCGACGCGCCCGCCCCGGGTTGTGCGTTCCGGAAGAGTAATGAGACGCGGTAGCACACTTCGGGGTATGGATCTCGACGACAGAACCCGCGTCGCGGACGTGATGTCGACGCCGCTGGAAACGCTCGGAGCGGACGCGCCCCTCCGGGACGCCGCCCGACGGATGCGCGACGACGACATCAGCGCGCTCGTCGTGACGACGGGCGGCGGCTGTATCGTCACGCAGAGCGACGTCGTCGGCGCCGTCGCCGACGGGCTCGACCCGGAGACGACGGCGGTCCGCGACGTGATGACCGAGGACGTCGAGACGGTGACCCCCGACCTCATGATGCAGGAGGTCGCCGCGATGATGACGATGTACGGCGTGAAACACCTCCCGGTCGTCGACGACGACTACGTGGGGATGGTGTCGTCGACGGACGTCGCCGAACACCTGTCCTGAGGGCGAGCGTCACCGAGCCCCCCGTTCTCCGTCGGACGCCGCTACAACAGCAGCAGCGGTATCCCAGCGATCACGCCCACGGCGATGAGCAGGAGGTTCCAGAGGAACACCGGCCGCACCAGCTCTCGCGCGATGCTCGCCGCGAAGGCGGTCTTGATCAGGATGCTGGCGGCGGTGCCGGCGATCACGCCCGCGACCGCGGTGTCGACGCCGATCTGTCCGGTGCCGAGGAGCGAGACGGCCGTGGTGGTCGAGGTCCCCGAGGACACCAGCCCGGCGAGGAAGGAGGTGGCGACGAACCCGCCAGCGCCGAACGTCCGCTCGGCGATCGCCGAGGCGAGCAGCACGACGAGGAAGAGCCCGCCGAACGTCAGCGCGTTCCGCAGGCTGAACGGCGAGGTGAGCTCCGCTTCCATCGTCGTCCGCCAGTCGCTGCGCCACACCGCGACGCCGATCCCCGCGAGGGTGATCGCGCCGAGCGGCGCCCCGACGACGAGCGCGGCCTCGGGGACGAAGGCGGCCACGACCGCGGCGTTCCGGAACGCCATCGCCGCGTTCGCGAGGAGGATCGACCCCACCGCGATCTCGCCGAGGTCCGCCCGCCCCCTCGCGCGTTTCGCCATCTCCGCGACGACCGCGGTCGAGTTGACGAGCCCGCCGAAGAAGCCGGTCACCGCGTAGCCGCGCCCCTGGTACCGCTTGACGAGGACGTAGTTGACGAAGCCGATGGCGCTGACCGCCACCACGAGCGACCAGACGAGCCGCGGCTGGACCGCGTTCCACGGGTCGACCGTCTCCGCCGGGAGGAGGGGGAAGACGACGAACGCGAGGATCGTGAACTCGACCGCGCTGCGCACCTCCTGCCGGGAGAGCCCCCACGCGAACGCGTGGAGCTCCCGCTTCAGCACGAGCAGTAGCGACGAGAGCACGGCCACCGTCACCGACTCGATGAACAGCCCCGCGGCGACGAGGACCCCCACGCCGTAGGCGACGAACATCGACGCCGACGTGGTCAGAGAGAGCCCGTCGACCTCGGGCTCGACGAAGCTCCGGACGGCAAGCAGCACCGCGCTGGCGACGACCAGCACGCCGCCGCCGACGAGCAGCCCGGGCTCGTCGACGAGCGAGAACACCGCGGCCGCGAGGCTGACGAGCGCGAACGTCCGGATCCCGGCCGACTTCTGTGACCACTCCCGCTCCAGCCCGAGGAACATCCCGAGCGCGGTCGCCAGCACCAGCTTGGCGACGTTCGTCTCCAGGTAGACGAACGGGTCGACGCCGCCGATCACCGCCGACCACCTCGGCGAGCGGAGCCGCGACGACCGGCGCTCGACGTTCGGCTTCGCGTCCTCGCGGTCATTGTCTCTCGTACCTCTCCTCCACGTCTATAGCTTACTATATAGTGATATGTAGCCTGGAACGCGTCCGGGGACGCGGCCGCCGCGACGGGGCCGTCGACCGGTCGGAGACCTACCGGTTCGTCGGCTCGCGGGGGAGGTCGAGCGCCTCCGTCAGGTCGTGTTCCTCGCCGGTGACGAGGTAGAGGACGTCCTCCAAGATGACCGCGAGTTCGGGCAGCTCCCGCACCGCGAGGAAGGTGATGGCGATGAGCGCCACGACCGCCAGCAGCTGGCTCATGATCCGGTCGGAGATGAGGAAGGAGACCCGGTAGGGATCGGTCGCGCCGAACATCGTCATCACCAGGTCCGGGTACCAGTGCATGTACTGGTTGCCCGACACCACCGAGATGAACGTCGTCCGGAGGAGGTTCAGGACGTAGATGAGCGGGACCGACACCGCGAGCGCACGGAGCTTCCGCGAGAGCGGCGCTCGGACGGCGGCGACGAGGCCGCCGAAGATGGCCATGCTGCCGAGCCCCGTGCACGCCAGCACGATGTGGATGATGACGGTGTGACCGTCTTCCAAGCTCCACGAGTACGCTGCGTCGTACCCCTCCCTGCTCGTCACCGCCTCCGGCGCGTACCCGAGGAGGTCGATGAGCGTTCCCGTCTGCGTCGCGACGACCTCGATGAGGATCCGGCGGGGCTCCGGGACCGCGACCCCGGCGACGGTGAACGCCGGAATCGTCTCGAACGGGAGGTAGATGAACAGCATGAATGCGATGGCCCGAGTGAGGGTGAAAAGCGACGCCCGACCGTCGTAGAGGAGATACCCCGCGTACACGCTGGCGGGGAAGCCGACGAGCGCGAGGATCGACTCCACGTAGCTCTGGTGTTCGAACGCGAAGTACGGCACCGTCGACAGCCAGAAGAGCCCGAACAGCGCCCACGTCGCGGCCGCGAGCGTACGACCCGCGGCCAGCCCGCGGCTGTCGAGCGCCCACGAGGTCGCGAAGAGGATCGCGACGATCCACGCGAACGTGAACGTGTCGGGGATCACGCTCAACACCGCCGGCGCGCCGTGGCCGAACATATCCGTTCCGTCGGTCGTCGTCGAATAAAGCCCTTGTCGTTGCGTGCGATACCGGCGTCAGCGCGCCGGCCTATCACGCCGCGAATCAGCTGCTCGCCGCGCCGCTCGCTCGATCCGGGGCGCTACCGCTCCTCGCAGTCGGCTCGCGGCGCGTCGCGCCGCTCGCTCAACATGAGGACCTATCGCTCCTCGCTGTCGAGGACGCGGATCTGGTCGCCGCGGACCGTCACCGGGATCGGGACGGTCGCCTCGTACAGCTCGACCGTCACCTGGTCTTTCCCCTCGTCGATCCGCTGGACGCGCGCCTTCTCGCCCTTGAACGGGCCGGCGATCAGCTCGACGATGTCGCCCTCGCCGATCCCCTCCACGTCCGGGGTCGGCGAGAGGAAGTGCTCGACCTCGGAGAAGGGGCTCTCGGCGGGCCCGTCGCCGCCCTGAATGACGCCGCGGGCGTGCGGAATCTCGTCGAGGATCCGACCGAACGCGGTCCCGTCGGTGGCCTCGACCATCACGTAGCTCGTGAGCTGGTCGGGGGCGATGACGGCCTGAATCTCCGGCGCCTCCTTCTCGGCGAGCATGTCGGCGACGGTGCGCTCCTGGCTCGCCGTCGTCTTGACCGAGTAGATCGGCATTACGCGCCGACCCCCGGGAGCAGGCTCATGATCGCGAAGATCAGGAAGCCGATGAACCCGATGAGTAAGATCCCGGCGCCGGCGATCTTCGACACCTGGAGGAACTCGTCGGTGCTCGGCGTGCTCGCCAGCTTCAGCACCCGAATGTAACTGTTGAGATCGTACGGAACGTCCATGTTACCAGCGGATTCGAGACGAGACGGTTTTTACCTTTTGATGCGGCTCGGTGCGGGGAGTTACTCCGCGTATCCGGTGGACTACTCCACGTAGTCGATGTCCTCGACGTCGCTCGGCGCGCCGCCCTCCGGCGGTTCGCCGTTGCTCCCGTAGATCTGCGGCGACTCGACGCCGGTGACGACGATCATGGTTCGCATCTCGCCTTCGAGCTCGTCGTCGACGGAGGTCCCCCAGATGATCCGGGCGTCGGGGTCGATCCGGTCGTATATCTCCTCGACGACGCCCTCCGCCTCCTCGATGGACATGTCGGTGCCGCCGGTGACGTTCACCAGCGCGGAGTTCGCGCCCGAGATGTCGACGTCGAGCAGCGGCGAGCGCAGCGCGGACTTCACCGAGTCTTGCGCCTTCGAGTCGGAGTCCGACTCGCCGAGGCCGATCATCGCGACGCCGCCCTTCTCCATGACCGTGCGAACGTCGGCGAAGTCGAGGTTGACGAGCCCGGGCATCGTGATGAGCTCCGTGATCCCCTTCACCGAGCGCATCAGCACCTCGTCGGACACCTTGAACGCCTGCCGGACGGGGAGCTTCCCGACCGCGTCGAGCAGGCGGTCGTTGGGGACGACGATGACCGTATCGCTCACGTCGCGGAGGCGTTCGAGGCCGGCCTCGGCGTTCGTGCGTCGGACCTCGCCCTCGGCCGTGAACGGGGTCGTGACGATGGCGATGGTGAGCGCGCCAGACTCGCGGGCCGCCTTCGCGACCACCGGCGCCGAGCCGGTCCCGGTGCCGCCGCCGAGCCCGGCGGTGACGAACACCATGTCGGAGCCGTCGATGGCGTCTTGGATCTCCTCTTGGGACTCGATGGCGGCCTCCTCGCCCACCTGCGGGAGGGAGCCCGCGCCGCGCCCCTGCGTCTTCTGTTGGCCCATGAGGATCTTCGTGTCGGCCTCGATGTTGACGAGGTGCTGGACGTCTGTGTTGGCGGCGACCAGCTTCGCGCCGTGGATCCCCTCCTCAGTCATGCGGTTGACCGTGTTGCCGCCGGCGCCCCCGCAGCCGACGACCGTGATGTTCGTCTGGAGGTCTTGGAGGACGTCCTGCAGCTCGTCGTCGGTCATCGTCCCGGTCTGTGGCGGCGCGCCGGCGCTCCCTCCGGCGGCGCTCTCGCCGGCTCCCCCGGCGTCCTCTGCGGGGGCCTCTTCGGCTTCGTCGATGGCGTCCTCAACGATGGAGTCCATTATGTGGTGTCGTTGCGACCCGGACGTATTTATTTTTGCCCGATCGTCTGACGCAGGTCGGACGCCGAAATCTCCGGCGTTCGCGGCCGACCCGAGCGAGTACGGCTGACGCGGTCGATCCGCCGGCCGCACGGGCTTTTATAAATTATTTGAGGGCGTCGCCGTCGATCGGGAACCGCGCCGTCCGCGCTCGCGACACGTCGTCTGGTTCGACGGTCGCGCCGTCGACCTCGACCGCCTCCCCGTCGGCGAGCCGGCCGAACGCCGGCCCCTCCGGTACGCCTCGTTCGGCCGCCAGCGACGGGTCGAACGCGGTCTCGCGGGCGACCACCGCGTTCCGGTCGGCCGCCACCTCGACCGCGTCGTACCCCGCCTCCAGCACCGCCGCCAGGGCCTCGACGAGGTCGGCGTACCCCGGCGTCTCCGGAGTCGTCGCGAACGCGACCCGCCCCGCCGCGCGGGTGCCGCCTTGTTCCGTGTCGAACGCGACGGCGACGCGCTCGACCGCCTCCCGCGTCGCGGCGGCGTCGAGCCCCTGCGCCCGCGAGCATAGGTCCGCCGGAAGGTCGCGGACCCGGACCGCTGCCCCGTCGCCGCCGGTGCCGTCCGCCCGGTCGCCACCGGCGTCTTCCGCCTCGGTCCCCGCCGTTTCGGGGACTTCGTCGGCGACCGCGCCGAACCGCAACCCCTCGTCGACCGGTCCGATCGCCGCCTCCAGCCGCTCGACGAGCGGGATCGGAGCATCGCCGACCTCGCGGACCCACGTCTCGCTCACGACCCGGTGACCGAGGTCCTCGACCACCGCGGCGAGGTCGGGGCGGTCACCGTCGATCACGGCCCGGTCGGCGCGGCTCCGCTCGAAGGCGGCGTCGATCACGTCGCAGTTCGCCTCGGGCGCGCCGAGGTCGGCGAGCGCCCAGTCGGCGCCGACGTGCCCAACCGCCCACTCGGTCTCGCGGACGATACGGGTGAACCGCGGCGCGTAGTGGCCGCCGCCGAAGCCGACGACGTGACGGGGGCGCGGCGCGGTCGCGGCGTCGGCGACGCCCTCGCCGACTACGTCCGCGCCGGTCCCGCGCAGGTCGAGGACTGCCCGCGCGACCGCCGCGGCCGCCTCGGGGTCCTCCCACTGCGGCTCGTCGGAGCCGAGTTCGACGAACAGCGACGGCACGGAGACGCCCGTCGGCCCGTGGTGGGTACACTCGATGCCGACCTCGTACCCTTCCGGGGCATGTCGCGCGAGCGCCTCGACGGCGCGCTTCTCCGCGCCCGGCGCGGCCCGTGCCAGCGACTCGGGGTCGCCCCCGTACTTCGCCTCGCCGAAGTTCCCGGTGACGTGCGCGGTCAGGAGTTCGCCCGTCTCCCCCGAGTGTCTGGAGACGAACGCGAGGAACTCGGGGTCGCAGTCGAACGCGGCGGCCGGGTCCGACAGGCGGATGTGGAGGTCGTCGAACTCGCGGAGCTCGAACCCCGCCGCCCGGTAGTACGTTGCGCCCCCGTCGGCGTCGGGGCGCGACTCGTCCTCGCGCGCCTCCCAGTCGCCGACCTCGAGCAGCCGCTCGCCGATGTGCGCCGAGGCGCTGTCGGCCCGGCTGACGACGATCGCTATCACGACGCCGACTCGGTCGCCCGCGACGGAATAGCCGTCGGTTCTGCTCCGACTCCGCGGGGGCGCGTCGACCGGGGTCCGGCCGTCCGCGCTACGGGAGCAACAGATAGACGAAGGCCCCGTATCCGACGGTGAGGACCGCGCCGTCGACGCGGGTGATCCGCTCGCTGTACGCCATGATGCCGACGATGACGGCCGTGAACGCGAGCAGCGCGGGGAACTCGAAGCCGCGAACGCCCGGGGCGACGCCGATGGGCGTCACGACGGCCACGATGCCGATGACGGCGAGGATGTTGTAGATGTTCGAGCCGACGACGTTGCCGACGCTGAACTCCGCCTCGCCGCGCACCGCGGCCACGACGCTGGCCGCCAGCTCCGGCAGCGACGTGCCGAGCGCCAGCACGGTGAGTCCGATGAAGATGTCCGAGAAGCCGGCGGCCGCCAGCAGCGACTCGCTGCCGTCGATCAGCCACCGCGAGCCGAGGACGAGCGCCGCGATCCCGGCGACGACCATCGCGATGTCGCGGGCCCTCGCGTCCGGCATCTCGTCCCGCTCGCTGTCGGTGATCGCCGACTGGTTCTCCCGGACGCGTCGCAGCACCGCGGCGGTGAACGCCACGAGCGTCCCGAGCAGCACGACGCCGTCGAGGAACCCGATCCGCCCGTCCCAACCGAGGCCGACCAACAGCAGCGCGGCCAGCACCATAAACGGGACGTCACGGCGAAACACCGTGTCGGAGACGTTGAGCGGGCGGATCAGCGCCGACACCCCCAACACGAGCCCGATGTTCGCGATGTTCGAGCCCACGATCGCGCCGAGTCCGATGTCCGTCGACACCGTGACGGCGCCGAGCAGGGAGACGAAAAGCTCCGGGGCCGTCGTCGCGAACGCCACGACGGTGACGCCGACCGTCGACGCCTTCAGCCCCACGGCGAGCGCGAGGTCCCTCGCCCCCGCGACGAGCAGTTCGGCGCCGGCGTACAGGAGGGCGACGCCGACGGCGATCAACAGCAGTTCGACGAGTGGCGACCCGGGCAGCACGGCTCCCGGTTCGCAACGGCGTTTCAAAAGGGTCGTGATCCGCGACCGCCCGAGGTGGCGGCCGTTACCGTTTCGCTACGAGGCGGGTCTCGGCCGCCCCTTCGATCGGTTCAGGCGTGTCCCGCCCGGAACTCGCCGTGTTTCACGCCGATCGCGAAGGCGAGCCCGCCGAAGACGAGCATCGACGGGACGACCATCATCAGGGTCGTCTGGAGGGGCATCATCTCCGCGCCGATGAGGCCGCCGGCGCCGACCGCGACGATCAGTACGAGGATCGCTGCCGCGCGTGGAAGGTCGAATTCCATGGTTTCGGTACGTCGCGAGCGATGCTAAACGTTCGGTCTCCGCGACGGGATCACGCCTCGATGATCTCGTCGTCCTCGCCGCCGGGGATCCGGATCTCACCGTCGAGCGCGACCGTCGCCCGGCCGCCGACGCGGACGCCGTCCGCCTCTACTCGCACGCGCACGCGGCCCGGTCGGTCGAGGAAGTGGCCCTGCTCGAAGCGGAGCTCGTCCGGCTCGTCCCCGTCGAAGGCGTCGACGTGACGGAGGTATCCGCCGACCGCTCCGCTCGCGGTGCCCGTGACCGGGTCTTCGGAGATCCCCAGTGAGGGCACGAACGCCCGACCGTGGGCCGTCGAGTCGGCGTCGAGCGCGTCGAAGGAGAACGCGTACACGCCGGCGACGTCGAACTCCTCGGAGAGGCGCTCGACGGCCGCGTCGTCCGGGTCGGCCTCGCCGAGCCGCTCCAAGAAGTTCACTGGGACGACAAGGAACGGGAGGCCCGTGGACGCGACCGCGGCGGGGAGGTCCGCGCCGACGTCGCGGAGCGCGGCGGGGTCGACGCCGAGCGCGGCCGCGACCCGGTCGAGATCGACGTCGACGACCTCGACGCTCGGCGCCTGCTGTCGCATCCACACGGTGCCGTCGTCGTCGACCGCGACGCTGAGGTCGCCGACGTTCGTGCGGAGCGTGCGCTCGCCGCCGTCGATCGCTCCCTCGGCGAACAGGGCGCCGTAGATCGCGATCGTGGCGTGCCCGCAGAGGTCGACCTCCGTGGTCGGCGAGAAGTACCGGAGCCGGTCGTCGGCCGCGCCGTCGGCCCCGGTCAGGAAGGCCGTCTCCGAGGCGCCGAGCTCGGCGGCGACGGCGGCCAGCTGTTCGTCGCTCAGCCCCTCTGCGTCGGGGACGACGCCGGCGGCGTTCCCGGCCAGCGGCTCCGCGGCGAACGCGTCGACGAGCAGCGCGCGTCGGGTCTCCATGTCGAACCCCTCCGAGGTCGCGAACAAAAAGCCTCCCGAGGCGCTCCGAGGCGGACGGGGCCCTTCCCGAGCGGAGCGGCGACGCCAGTGCGCGGTCGTCGCGGGTCCAGGGTCGTCGCGGGTCCGGGGCCGTCGCGGACGCCCCGGTCGTTACCGACATGACGAACTCGACCCAACAAGCGCTTCGACTTCGAGGCCCGCCGGACCGCACTCCCCGGAGCGTCCGATGTCAATCCTTTTGCCCTCGACCGCAGATGAGTGTGTATGGGCCTCTTCGACCGGCTGCGAGGGAGCGACACGCCGCGCGTGGCGTTCATCGGGATCGACGGCCTCTCGTACCGGCTCGTCGCCGACAACCCGGAGACGTTCCCGACGCTGTCGGCGATCGCGGACGACG
>NZ_NEWI01000105.1:0-9978 GCF_002135005.1 Halorubrum sp. SD612
GCGCCGGTCGAACCCCTCACACGCCGCGCTCCACAACGCGATGCGCGAGGTCGAGCGCTCCATCGTCGGCGAGGCGACGAGCGTCGAGGGCGCGAAACAGCTGTTGGAGGACGTGATCGCCCGCGTCACCGAGGACATCGAGACGGCGAAGGGCGAGGCCGCCGCCAACGCCGCCGAGCGCATCGAGGACGGCGACACGCTGCTCGTCCACGACTACTCGACGACGGTGTTGGAGGCCATCGAGGACGCCGCGCGCGACGGCGCCCACCTCACCGTCTACGTCACGGAGGCGCGCCCGCGGACCCTCGGCCGCAAGACCGCGCGCGTCCTCGCCGGGGTGTCGCGGGTCAAGACGCGGATGGTGGTCGACAGCGCGATGGGGTACGCGCTCCGCGACTGCGACCGCGTCCTGCTCGGGATCACCTGTATCACCGGGGGGACCTACTACAACCGGATCGGCACCTTCCCGCTGGTCGTCACGGCGCGCGAACTGGGCGTCCCCGTCACCGCGGTCGGCTCGGGGGCGAAGACCATCGAGGAGTTCCGCTTCGAAAACGAGTTCCGCGACGCCGTCGAGGTGATGCGCGAGCCCGTCGAGGACGTCGAGATCGAAAATCCCAGCTACGACGCCACGCCGATCGGCATGATCGACACCGTGATCACCGACGACGGCGTCCGCGACTGACCCCGTGGACGGGACAGGACCGGTCGCAGCCGGGGCAGCGCCGCCGGTCGGCCCAAAGCGCTTTGTGCGTGTACCGTGTTAACAGGTACAATGAGTCTCCATCCGGGTTCGACGGCGATCTTTCAGGTCCCCGAACAGGGGGTGACGGCGGGGTGTACGAGCGTCTGGTGCGACCTGGGAGCGGTCGCGACGGAACCGGGAGTCGTCACGGCGGTCGCGCTCGCCGGGGTCCTCGCGCTGCTGGCGTTCGCGTACGTCCGCGACGCGGAGTCGGCGTGCCGCCGGGAGCGACGCCGCGTCCTCGACGAGCGGGACGCGTTCGAGTCGTTCGCCGACCGGGTGGCACAGATAGACACCGTCTCCGTCGCGACGGACACGACGCCGACCGGGGTGCCGGCCGGCGCGCTCCGCGGGATCGGATCTCCCGGCGGCGGACGGAGTCCCGGAAGCGGGCCCGGCGCCGACAGCGTCACGCTCAGACGGGTGATGACCGCGTACCGCGACACCGTGCTGTCGCTGCCGCACTACCGGACCGAGTACGACGAGACGGCCGCGGAGAGTCTGACGGCCGAGCTCGGCCCGGACGCCGCGACCGCGCTCGTGTCCGACGGCGGGCTGTCGAGCGGCGCCCGGTCGGCGCTCGTCGACCGGAGCCGTCGCGCGGCGGACGCGCGAGGCCGGCTCGCCGACGCGATAGACGAGGAGATAGACGAGCTCGGCGACCGGGAGGCGGCGCTGTCGTCGGTCGACCGCCGCCGCCGCCGGCTGCTCGGTCACTTGGACGGGATCCGGCCCGGCCGCGGGACCGACGCGGCGATCGACGTCTGGAACCGCCTCGAAGAGCTCGAACGGGAGTGCGACGAGCTCGCCGCCGAGCGACAGCGCTCGCTCGACGACCCGCCGCTGACCCCCGAAGCGGGGCCCGACGGCGACCGCGAGCGCCCGTTCTACGGCTACCTCTACGCCCCCGTCGACGGGCCGCGCTACCCGGTGTTGGCGCAGATCGCGGAGGTCGCCGACGGGATCCGCGCGGACAGGGAGCGCGTCGCCGAGCGTATCGCCGCCGACCGCTGACCGATCCGCGGCCGCGGATCGCCCTCCGGCTCCGGGGGAGACGCGCCGACCGAGCGGAAA
This sequence comes from Halorubrum sp. SD612, assembly GCF_002135005.1. Taxonomy (NCBI): domain Archaea; kingdom Methanobacteriati; phylum Methanobacteriota; class Halobacteria; order Halobacteriales; family Haloferacaceae; genus Halorubrum; species Halorubrum sp. SD612. The sequence goes on from NZ_NEWI01000105.1 coordinate 1,820, forward strand.
CTCAAAACTACCGGATTGTTTATGAAGGTAGGGCGGGACTGAGCGTGTATGAGTTGGCAAGCGGCGGAGCGAGCGTTCGCGGACGACGCTGTCGCCCGAGAGACGCTCCCCGAGATGTTCGAGCGCACCGCGGAGCGACACGCGGACCGGACCGCGCAGCGGTACAAAGGGGGACCCTACGAGCGGTCGCTCGTCGCCGCCGGGGTCGTTCCGCCGGCGCCCGCCGGCGAGTACGCCGAGCTGACGTACGCGGAGATGCGCGACGTCGTCCGGAACCTCGCGACGGGGCTCCGCGAGCTGGGCGTCGACGGCGACACGCGCGTGGCGATGTACTCGCAGACGCGCATGGAGTGGGCCCAGACCGACTTCGCGGCGCTGGCCGCGGGCGCGGTCGTGACGACGGTGTACGCCTCGTCGTCGCCGCGCCAGTTACGCTACCTCTTGGAGGACCCGGAGGCGACCGTCGTCGTCGTCGAGAACCGCGAGATGCTTAAGGACGTGCTCGCGGTGCGCGGCGACCTCGAACACGACCTCGACGCGGTCGTCACCGTCGACGACGTCGACACCGACGATATCTCGACCGCGGACGTCGGGGCCGACGCCGACGCGTGGACGACGTGTACACCCTCGGCGAGGTCCACGAGTGCGGCGCCGCGGCGTTCGACGAGGCGGCCTACGAGGGATGGCTCGACGCGGTCGGCGTTGACGACCTCGCCAGCCTGATCTACACCTCCGGGACCACCGGGAAGCCGAAGGGGGTCAGGCTCACCCACGGCAACTTCCGGGACAACGTCTCCCAGTGTTACCGGCGGTTCGCGGACCGACCCGACCGCGACCCGGAGGTGCCCGGCATCTCCGCCGAGTCGACGACGCTGTCGTTCCTCCCGCTCGCGCACGTCTTCGAGCGGATGGCCGGCCACTACATGATGTTCGCGGCGGGCGCGACGGTCGCGTACGCGGAGAGCCCCGACACGCTCCGCGAGGACTTCGGGCTCGTCCGCCCGACGACGACCACCAGCGTCCCGCGCGTCTACGAGAAGCTGTACGACGCGATCCGGGAGCAGGCGAGCGAGTCGCCGGTGAAGGAGCGCATCTTCGAGTGGGCGGTCGACGTGGGCCGCGACCACCACGAGGCCGACGCCCCCGGTCCGCTACTCGACGCCAAGCGGGCGGTGGCCGATCGGCTCGTCTTCTCGTCGGTCCGGGAGGCGATCGGCGGGAACATCGACTTCTTCATCTCGGGCGGCGGGTCGCTGTCGGCGGAGCTGTGCGCGCTGTACCACGCGATGGACCTGCCGATACTGGAGGGATACGGCCTGACGGAGACGTCGCCCGTCATCTGCGTCAACCCGCCCGAGAAGCCGAAGGTCGGCACCATCGGGCCGCCGGTGGTCGACACCGAGATCGCGATCGACGGCTCCGTGGTGGGACAAGAGGTCGCGGACCTGGCCGGCGACGTCGGCGAACTGCTCGTCCGGGGGCCACAGGTGACGGACGGCTACTGGAACCGGCCGGATGCGACCGCAGACGCGTTCGTCGACGCGGACGACCTCCCGACCGACGCCGTCACCGCCGGGACCCCGGCCGACGACCGCGTCGGCGTCGGCGGGGACGGCCCCGGAGACGCGGAGGCCGCCGCCGCGGAGCCGTGGTTTCGCACCGGTGACATCGTCCAGCTCCGCCCCGACGGCTACGTCGCGTTCCGCGAGCGCGCGAAGCAGCTGCTCGTGCTCTCGACCGGGAAGAACGTCGCCCCCGGACCGATCGAGGACCGGTTCGCCGCCAACGAGTTCGTCGAGCAGTGCGTCGTCCTCGGCGACGGTCGGAAGTTCGTCTCGGCGCTCATCGTGCCGAACTTCGAGAGGGTCGAGGCGTGGGCCGAGGCCAACGGGATCGACTTGCCCGCGGAGCGCGCCGCGGTCTGCCGCGACGACCGCGTCCGCGAGCGGATTCAGGAGGAAGTCGACCGCGTGAACGAGGAGTTCGAGTCGTACGAGAAGATCAAGCAGTTCCGGCTCGTCGAGGAGGAGTTCACCGAGGAGAACGACCTGCTCACGCCGACGATGAAGAAGAAGCGACGGAACATCTTAGACCGATTCGCCGACGAGGTCGAGGTCATCTACGAGGAGTAGAGCGGCCGGAACCGGGCAGAACTAGAAACCGATATCCGTCGCGAGAGAGTAAATTCGGCGATGGGTCCCCACGTACCGCCCCGATACGGCTTCGCCGCTCTGGGGGGGTGTTGTTTCGGCCTCGGTGTGCTCCACCTGACTCACGCGGGCCCGACCGTGGGGATCGCACTCGAATCGGTGCTGATACTCGGCCTCTCGGGCGTCGCCTTCTACACCGTTCGCGACCTCCCGCGCTGGGGGATCTCTCGCTCCGGCCAGTGGCGAGCGGTCCGGATCGGCGCGGGGACCGCGCTCGGGTTCACCGGGCTCGCCGCCGTCGTCTGGCTCATTTGGCTGATCGGACACCACGCGTTCAAGCTCCCCTTTCTGCTCTCGTTCGCCGCCAGTCTCGGCGCGGCGGTCGGGTCTCGCGGGAGCCTCTACGCGGTGAAGGCGGACGAACAGCTCACCGAGGCGCAGGAGCTCGCGACGCTGCTCTCGATCAACGACCGGGTGTTGCGCCACAACATCCGGAACGAGCTCTCGGTGGCGCTCGGGTACCTCACCGAGATCGAGGCGGCGGACGACAGCCCGGAGACCCGAGCGCAGGTGGCGACGATCCGCGACCACTTGGAGTCGCTCCTCGACACGAGCGAGCGGACGCGACGGCTCGCGTCGATCTGGCAGACCGACGCGCGCTGCTCGGTGGACCTGGTCACCGTCGTCGAGGAGGAGGTGGCGCAGTTGACCGCCGAAGCGCCCGACGCGACGATCCGCACGGAGCTGCCGGAGCGCTGCGTCGTCCGGACGCATCCGTCCGTCCGGGTCGCGTTCGAAGAGGCGCTGCGGAACGCCGTCGAACATAACGACGACGTGACCGTGACGGTGCGCGTGTGGCGCGACGATGCGGTACACCTCGTCGTCGCGGACGACGGACGCGGCATCCCGCGGATCGAGCGGCGGACGCTCCGAAACTCCGAGGAGACCCCGCTCGAACACACCGAAGGCGTCGGGCTGTGGCTGATCTACTGGGCCGTGAACCGGGCGGGCGGAACGGTCGAGTTCGCGGAGAACGAGCCGGGGGGAACAGCGGTCCGGATCCGCCTCCCCGATCGGCCGGATTCGGACGGCTCGGCCGGCGTCGACTCCGGAGAGGATCGGCGGTGAGAGTGAGGTCGGAAGCCTCGGAGTAGCGGCCGTGCGACCCGTGCGGGAGCGATCTCGGTCGGTTCGGGCGCCGCGTCGACCGCGTGGCGGCGCGAGCCGTTCGCTGGACACCGAGGTCGCGGTCAGTTCGTTAGGCGTGGGAGAAGCGCGCCGTTCGCGTGGCGTTAGGCCGACGACGGCGTGGACTCCGGCTGTTCGTCGCGCTCGACCGAGTCGCCGTCGGCCGGTGTCGACTCCGTCACGGGGTCGCCGAACGCGTACACCGTGTTGTGGCCGGTCACCTCGACGGTGAGGAAGTCGCCGACCTCGACGCCGCGATCGGTCGCGTTCTGGACGATGATCTGTCGGTAGGCGCCGTCGCGGCACTTGACCGAGTCGCCCGTCCCCTCCTCGACGACGAGCACCTCGAACGTCCCGCCGACCATCGACTCGTACGCCTCGCCGACGACCTCCATCTTCAGCTCGGACATCGCCTTCGACCGCTCCTTCTTAACGGTCCCGCCGAGCCCCTTCATGTCGGCCGCGTCGGTGCCGGGACGCTTCGAGAAGCGGGTGACGTTGATCTTTTCGGGCCGGACCTCGGCGAGCAGGTCCATTGAGCGCTCGTGGTCGGCCTCGCTCTCTGTGGGGAACCCGACGATGAAGTCGGTCGACAGCGTCCAGTGGTCGAGCCGGTCGTCGAAGGTGTCGACGACCTCGCGGAACTTCTCGACGCGGTGCTGGCGGCGCATGTCTTCGAGCACGTCGTCGGAACCGGACTGGACCGGCGCGTGGATGAAGTCGTACAGCTCCTCGTTCTCGGCGAACACGTCGGCCAGCTCCTCGTGGATGCCGTGGATGCCGCCGGGGTTCGCCATCCCCAGCCGCACCCGGAAGTCGCCGTCGATGTCGCAGATGCGGTCGAGCAGCTCGGGAAGCTTCCGGTCGCCGTCGTCCCAGCCGTAGACGCCCGTGTCCTGCCCGGTGACGCGGATCTCCTTCGCGCCGGCGTGGATCAAGGCCCGGGCCTTCTCGACGTTCTCCTCGACCGACGGGGAGTCGACCCGGCCGGTGGCGAACTTGGTGATACAGTACGAGCAGTTGCTCATACAGCCGCGCGCGATCGGGAGGAGACCGACGACGCCGTCGAGGACCGGTTCGGCGTCGGGCGTGACCGTCGGGCACTCGCCGTTGAGCACGTACGAGGGGACCTCGTCCCAGTGGAGGATCTCGGCGTCGACGTCGGCTTCGGCGAACATCTCGCCCTGTGCCAGCGCCATACAGCCAGTAACGACGAGTTCGGCCGTCGTCTCCGACAGCTCCTCGGCGCGGCGGAGCATGTTCCGCTCCGTCTTCTCGACGACGGTACAGGTGTTGAGGATGGCGACGTCCGCGTCGTCCGGGCCGTCGGCCGGGCGGTGCCCCCCGTCGCGGAGGGCGCGCTCGATCTCCCGGCTCTCTCCCCGGTTCGAGCTACAGCCGTACGTTTCGATGTGGTACGTCGCCATCGGAGTGTCCTTACTATCGGTCCCGAGGGCAAAAGCGCGACGGATCGGGGCGTCGGCGGCCCGGCAAGTCGGCCCCGTTCCGCGTCAGTCTTCCGCGACCGCGGCAGTCGGCGTGTCGGCCTCGGAGGCCGAGTCGGCGGTCGCCTCCGGCTCGTCGACGGGGTCGCGCTCGGCCGGCGGAACCGCTTGGTAGACGGACCGGCGGGCGTCGCGGGGGCACAGCCCCTCCTCGACGAGGCCGACCTCGGTGAGCTTCTCGACCGCGAACCGGACGGTGCGGGTCGAGAGGCGGGTCTCCTCGGCGAGGCCGGTCTGGTCGAACCGGCCCTCCGCGTCGAGCACGTAGTAGACCAGTTTGGCGCTCGGCGGGAGCGGTTCGAGCAGCTCGCGGGTTCCGTCGTCCATACGTTACTTACAGGGGCGAATCGCGCATAACCGTGGCCCGCCTGTGCGCACCCTGCGCACGCCAACCGTCTTTTTATATACCATGATTCAGGGCGGAACTCGAACCGCGCGCCGTCCCTGTCGTCGACCGACAGTTCCCAGCCGTGAGCGGCCGCGATCTCTCGCACGATCGCGAGGCCGAACCCCGTCCCGTTCGGGGTACTCGATCGCCCGTACTCCGTCGCCGCCTCGGGGTCGATGTCGAAACCGCGTCCGTCGTCCGCGACGTAGAAGCCGTCCGGGAGCGATCCGACGGAGACCGTGAGGTCGTCGGCGTCGCCCGAGCCGTGCTCGACGCCGTCGTCGGGTGTTGCCCGACTGCTCGTGGAACCGTGTTCCACGCTGTTCGTAAACAGGTTCTCGAGGAGCGTCCGGAGCCGCTCCGGGTCGGCGTCGACCGCGTCCGTCGCAGCCGACGCGTCGAGCGTGGCGCCCGCCGTGTCGACGGTGCGCCACGCGCGTTCGGCCGCCTCGTCCAGCGGGACGGGCTCGATGTCGTCGACCGTCCGACCCTGCCGCGCCAGCGCGAGGAGGTCGTCTATCAGCTGCGTCATCCGGTCGTGGGCGTCTTCCACCCGATCGAGCTCATCGAGGACCGCCGCGTCGTCGGTCAGCGCCCGAGCCAGGTCCGTCCGGCCGGCCGCGACGTTGAGCGGGTTCCGGAGGTCGTGAGAGACCAGCCCGGCGAACTTCTCCAGCCGGTCTATCTCCCGCTGGAGCGCCGCGTCCCGCTCGCGCAGCTGTTCTGTCCGCTCGGCGTGGTTGAGCGCGACCGTGACGTTCGCGGCGAGGACGCGGGCCAACTGGACGTCCGTCGCGTCGAAGAACTCCGGCTCCCGCGACCCCAACGGCATCACCCCGTGTTCGCCGAGCGGGACGACGAGGAGGCTCCGGTGTTCGCCGTACCCGACCGCGGTGTCGACCGTGTCGAGGTCGTCGACCACGATCGGCTGGCCGGACTCGAACGCCTCCCAGACGCGGCCGTCGCCCGGACCGAACGCGGGGCGGTCGCCGAACGCCGCGGTGGCCTCCTCGCTTATCGCCGTCGGGCGGAGGACGTTCGTCTCCGGCTCGTACAGCCGGACCCCGCTGCTCGGAAACCCGAGGGTGTCGATCGCCGCGCGGGTGGCCACCTCGGCGATCTCCGCCCGCGAGTCGCCGCCGAACATCTCGCGGGTCGTCGCGTGGAGCCGCCGAAGCGTCCGCTCGATGCGTTTCTGGTCGTCGATGTCGGCGTAGACGCTGTAGAGGACCGTCTCGTCCGACTGCTTGACGGGGATGACGTGGAGGATGAAATCGCGAATCCCGTCGACGGTCCGCCGGCGCACTTCGAGCCGCGAGGGCTCGCCGCGTTCGAGGACCGCCTCCGGCTCGAACCGCTCGGCGCTGTCCGGGATGACCTCGTCGCAGACCTCCTCGTACCCGCTGTCGGCGCCGTAGCCGAACGTCTCCCGGAACGCCTCGTTGGCGGCGTCGAGGCGACGGCCGCCCCCGTCGAGGGCGACGGTGCGCACCGCCGGGAGGGGGAGGTCGTGGAACAGCGCCGTCAGCCGATCTCGCTCCCGGCGGAGCGCGTTCTCCGTCTCGATCTGCTCGATGGCGTTGGCCGAGTGGGCCGCCAGCAGCTCCGCAAACTCGACGTCGCGCTCGTCGAACGCGGCGTACCCGTTCGAGACGGCCTGTAACGCCCCGTGGGAACCGATCGGGACGCTGATCGCCGACCGGATGTCGTCGGCGACCGGGTCCGCCACCTCCGACCCGGTTCGGCGGTCGGCTCCGACCGACGACCGACCCGGAGACGAGGGGTCCTCCAGTTCGTCCGGGTCCGCTGGGTCGACGCTGAGGTTGTCGACCACCATCGTCTCCTGCTCCGCGACCGTGGTCCCGACGACCCCCTCGCCGATGTCGAACGCCCGGACCTCCTCCTCGCTGACGCTCTCGGAGAGGACGGCCGGGACGACCTTATCGCCGCGGCGGCGGGCGGTGACGCAGCGGTCGAACTCCAAGATGTCCTCGGCCGCGTCGACCGTCCGGTCGAACACCGTCGCAACGTCGGTCACCGATGCCAGCTCCGCCGCGAACTCGTGGATCGCCGTGACCTTCGCGTTCACCTCACGGAGGTCCCGCTCTGCCCGGCGGCGGCCGAGCGCGTTCGCGACGCTGTTCGCGAGCATCTCGTAGCGGTCGCGACCGGCCCCCTTCTGGAGGTAGTCCGTCACCCCAGCGGAGATGGCGTCGCTCGCGATCTCCTCGCTCCCCTTCCCGGTGAACAGCACGAAGGGGAGCCCGGGGTCGACATCGCGGACCGATTCGAGGAACTCGAGCCCGTTTGATCCCGGCATGTCGAAGTCGCTGACGACGCAGTCGACGCGGCCGTCACGGACCACCTCCAGCCCCTCGTCCGGCGACAGCCGCGTCAGCGTCTCGATCCCGTCCACGAGCCGATCGACGTGCGTGGCCGCGAGGTCAGCCGCCCCCGGCTCGTCGTCGACGAACAGGACACATCGGGACGAGTCGGCGTTCGATCCCGGCGCGTCGGACGCGGCCGCTCCGGTCCCCGCAGAGGCGTCGCCGGGTTCAGAATTCATGTGCGTGTGTTTCCCTACCGGTAGTTTTAGCTTTCGCTCCGGATACCGAAATTGAAAAGCCCGCCGACCGCGGGGCCCTTACAGGAAGTCCTCGACGTGGTCGGCGACCTCCTCGGGGGTGTCACCGACGGGGACGCCGGCGTCGTTGAGCGCGTCGATCTTCGACTGCGCGGTGCCGGTGCCGGAGCCGGAGACGATGGCGCCCGCGTGGCCCATCCGCTTGCCCGGCGGCGCGGTGCGCCCGGCGATGAAGCCGGCGACCGGCGTGTCCATGTGCTCGCCGATGAACTTCGCGGCCTGCTCCTCGTCCTCGCCGCCGATCTCGCCGCACATCACGACCGCGTCGGTGTCGGTGTCGGCCT
>NZ_NEWI01000106.1:0-9933 GCF_002135005.1 Halorubrum sp. SD612
CCCCGGTCGTCGACTGGACGGTGCTCAGCATCGGGGGCGCGGCGGCCGACGAGGCCGGGATCGGCGGCGAGGTGACGGGGATCCTGGCCGACCGCGGCGTCTCGATCCGGCAGGTGCTGAGCGAGGACCCCGAGTTCACCGACGACCCGAAGCTGTACGTGATCACCGACGCCGAGCTGTCGGGCGACCTGCTCGTGGAGATCCGCGACCTCGGGTACGTCCGCCGCGTCGGCTTCTGAGGACCCGACCCCCGGGTCGCCCCTGACCCCTCGACCAGTTTCACCGCGCGACGGAGCGGGCCGCTCCGACGAACGCTTTCGAGAGATAGCGAACCGCGACCGAGCGGTGACGCTCGGCGAACTTCACTTTCACTCGGGTGTAAACCAGTCTTTATACGGGATGGCAAACAAGCACTGTGTACATGCCTGAAGACGAACTCGAGGACCTCCCCGGCGTCGGCCCGGCAACCGCGGACAAGCTCGTGGACAACGGATTCGAGAGTTACCAGTCGATCGCCGTCGCGAGCCCCGGCGAGATGTCGAACACGGCCGACATCGGCGAGTCGTCCGCCGCCGACATCATCAACGCCGCCCGCGACGCCGCCGACGTCGGCGGCTTCGAGACCGGCGCGAGCGTGCTGGAGCGCCGCCAGGAGATCGGCAAGCTCTCCTGGCAGATCGACGAGGTGGACGACCTGCTCGGCGGCGGCATCGAGACGCAGTCGATCACGGAGGTGTACGGCGAGTTCGGGTCCGGGAAGTCACAGGTTACCCATCAGATGGCGGTCAACGTCCAGCTAGAGCCGGAGAACGGCGGCCTCGACGGCGGCTGTATCTTCGTTGACTCCGAGGACACGTTCCGACCGGAGCGGATCGACGACATGGTCCGCGGGCTCGACGACGAGATCCTCGCCGACGAGATGGAGCGCCGCGAGATCGAGGGGACGCCCTCAGACGAGGAGGCGCTCGAAGAGCTCGTCGAAGCGTTCCTCGACCAGATCCACGTCGCGAAGGCGTTCAACTCCAACCACCAGATCCTGCTCGCCGAGAAGGCGAAGGAGCTGGCCGGCGAACACGAGGAGACGGAATGGCCGATCCGGATCGTCTGCGTCGACTCCCTCACCGCGCACTTCCGCGCGGAGTACGTCGGTCGGGGCGAGCTTGCGGATCGCCAGCAGAAGCTCAACAAACACCTCCACGACCTGATGCGGATCGGCGACCTGTTCAACACCGCCATCCTCGTCACGAACCAGGTCGCGTCGAATCCCGACTCGTACTTCGGCGACCCGACGCAGGCGATCGGCGGCAACATCCTCGGACACGCCTCCACGTTCCGGATGTACCTCCGCAAGTCGAAGGGCGACAAGCGGATCGTCCGCCTCGTCGACGCGCCGAACCTCGCCGACGGCGAGGCCGTGATGCGCGTCCAGAACGAGGGTCTGAAGCCGGAATAACGGTGTTTCCGGGACATCGGTCGGCGGAGAGGGCAGTCTGACACCGCCGAGATATCGATTCCGTCGAGGGACCGCGAGACGGGTTGACAAACGTCTACTTCTGCCGACGAGGCCGGAACGACCCGAATTCGGGACGGAGAGCCCGTGCGACGCCCAAGCGCGGGACGGCGGCGCGGCAATACTCGCCAGAGGGGACCGCGCCCGCCCCGAGAACGCCGTTCGGCGACGGATCACGCCGAAATAGATAGCTGAGCTACACAACGACCGTCGAGTTCGAGCGCAACAATTGCGGCGGAACCGCGAGAAAAACGTCCTTATATTCCATAGCCACGTCCTTATATCGGACGACCGCCGTATTATCAACCGTATTTTTTGTGAAACTCAACTCTAACGTTTATGTATAGGCGTTCCCGGGAATCGAAACGTGATTCAGCACATGAACACGAGCGAAGCACGGTTTGAATCGGACGAGCGTTCAGTAGAGGTGGATGAATTGTGACGGGCGGCGTCCTCGCCACGATCGATCCGAGCACGTTCGCGTCCGCGATGAACGGGACGTGGATCCTCGTCGTGACGTTCCTCATCTTCTTTATGCACGCCGGCTTCGCCATGCTGGAGGCCGGGCAGGTGCGGTCGAAGAACGTCGCCAACCAGCTGACGAAGAACCTCCTGACGTGGAGCGTCGGGGTGGCGGTGTTCTTCCTCATCGGCACGGCGTTCACGAGCCTCGTGAACGGGTCGTCGGGGATCGCCTCCGCCGCGGGGTCGCTGTACTCCGGCGGCGAACTCGCCGTCGAGTCGGGCGTGGTTGGTCCCTACGTCAACTGGCTCTACGGCGCGGTGTTCGCGATGACCGCAGCGACGATCGTCTCCGGGGCGGTCGCGGGTCGCGCGAAGCTCCGCGCGTACGTCACCTACACGTTCCTCTTGGCCGCGGTCATCTACCCGATGGTCATCGCCTTCACGTGGTCGGCCTCCGGTGACGGGCTCGTCGCACAGCTGACGGGCACCGCGTTCCACGACTTTGCCGGCGGCATGATCGTCCACGGCATGGGCGGCATCGCGGGCCTCACGGCCGCGGCCATCCTCGGGCCGCGGATGGACCGCTACGGGAAGGACGGCTCGACGAACGTCATCCCCGGTCACTCGCTGACGTTCGCCGTGCTGGGGACGCTCGTCCTCGCGTTCGGCTGGTACGGCTTCAACGTCGGCACGGCGTCAGTGGTCAGCGGCGGCGTGTTCAACACGCTGACGCTCAACCTCGTCGCGATGGGGACGACGATCGCGATGGCGTCCGGCGGGATCGGCGCCGCGCTCGTCGTCTGGGCGAAGACCGGGAAGGTCGACACCCTCTACGTCGCCAACGGCCTGCTCGCCGGGCTCGTCGGCATCACCGCAATCCCCGACACCACGGCATGGTGGGGCGCCGTCGTCGTCGGCGGGCTCGCCGGCGCGCAGCTCCCGATCGTCTTTGAGTTCGTCTCGGACAACCTGAAGATCGACGACGTCTGCGCGGTGTTCCCGGTTCACGGGAGTGCTGGCGTTCTCGGGACGCTCCTCTTCCCGTTCGTCGCCGCACCGGGTCAGCTCAGCGCGGGCATCGGCGCCCACTTCGTCGCTCAGCTCGTCGGCGTGGTCATCATCGGCGGCTGGACGATCACCGCAACCGGTGCGGTCTGGTACGTGCTCAAGCTCGCCGGCGAGGCGCGCGTCACCGCCGAGCACGAACAGGAGGGCCTCGACATCTCCGAACACGGCGTCGAGACCTACCCCGAGTTCGGCGGCGACCGCGTCGCGACCGACGGCGGCCCGTCGGTGATCGACACGACCGAGTCCGATGGGGAGTCTCCCCGGGCCGATGGCGGCGCGGCGGCCGGCACGGACATCAAGATGGTCACGGCGGTCGTCCGCCCCGACAAGCTCGGAGACATCAAGCAGGCGCTCGCGGAGATCAACGCCCCCTCGCTGACGGTGACGAACGTCTCCGGTCGCGGCAGCCAGCCCGCGAAGAAGGGCCAGTGGCGCGGCGAGGAGTTCACCGTCGATCTCCACCAGAAGGTGAAAGTCGAGGTCGTCGTGGCCGACATCCCGGCCGACGAGGTCGCGGACGCCATCGCCGACGCCGCGAAGACCGGCGAGGCCGGCGACGGCAAGGTGTTCATCATGCCGGTGGAGGACGCGCTCCAAGTCCGCACCGGTGCGACCGGAACGGAGGCGGTGTAGCGACGCTCCCGGCGGGCAGACACCGCGCACGGATCGACGGACGGACTTTTTTCGGGCGGGCGTGACGGCGGTTCGGCAACTACTTTCAGCCCGCCGACCCAACCTGTCGGTATGAACCACGAGCGCTCGCGCGAGTTGTACGACCGCGCGCTGTCGGTCATGCCGGGCGGCGTCAACTCCTCGGTCCGGGCGACGATGCCACACCCGTTCTTCGTCGAGCGCGGCGACGGCGGCCACGTGATCGACGCCGACGGGAACCGCTACGTCGACTGGGTGATGGGGTACGGCCCCCTCCTCTACGGCCACGACCTGCCCGACCCGGTGGAGGCGGCGGTCCAGTCGCACGTCGCGGAGGGGCCGATGTACGGCGCGCCCACGGAGATCGAGGTCGAACACGCCGAGTTCGTGGCGCGGCACGTCCCGAGCGTCGAGTCGATCCGCTTCGTCAACTCCGGCACGGAGGCGACCGTCTCGGCAGTCCGACTGGCGCGCGGCCACACCGACCGCGACAAGATCGTCGTGATGCGGGGCGGCTACCACGGCGCGCAGGAGTCGACGCTCGTGGAAGGGTCGCCGGGCGACGCGCACCCGTCGACGGCGGGGATCCCGGAGGCGTTCGCCGAGCACACCCTCCCGATCCCGTTCAACGACCCGCAGGCGGCGAAGGAGGTGTTCGCGGAACACGGCGACGAGATCGCGGCCGTCCTCGTCGAGCCGATACTCGCCAACAAGGGGATCGTGATGCCCGTCGACGGCTACCACGAGACGCTGCGGGACCTCTGTGACGACCACGGCTCGCTACTGATCTTCGACGAGGTGATCACCGGGTTCCGGGTGGGCGGCCTCGGCTGCGCCCAGTCGAAGTTCGGCGTCACCCCCGACGTGACGACGTTCGGGAAGATCATCGGCGGCGGCTTCCCGGTCGGCGCGATCGGCGGGAAAGCGGAGATCATCGAGGGGTTCACGCCCGCTGGCGAGGTGTTCCAGTCCGGCACCTTCTCCGGGCACCCGGTGACGATGGCCGCCGGGAAGGCCGGGCTGGAGTACGCGGCCGAAAACGACGTGTACGAGCACGTCAACCGCCTCGGTCGGCAGCTCCGGGAGGGGATCGCCGAGATCTGCGCCGAGCGCGCGCCGGAGTACACCGTCGTCGGCACCGACTCGATGTTCAAAACGGTGTTCACCCGCGAGGCGCCGGACGACGTCAACGCCTGTTGCGCGGGCGGCTGTCGGCAGGACCCGGACTGCGCCCGGTACGACTCGTGCCCGAAGACGGGCGCCGACGTGGCCGACGCTGCGACCGACCGCTGGGAGCGGGTGTTCTGGCAGGAGATGAAAGACCGAGGCGTGTTCCTCACCGCGAACCAGTACGAGTGTCAGTTCACCTCCTACGCGCATACGGAGGAGGACGTCGAGACGACGCTCGAAGCGTACCGCGAGGCGCTGTAGACCGGGCGACCGGCGATCTCCGGGCCGTCCGGCAAACCTTGCGCGCGCCGGGCGGTGCGGAACAATTTTATATCGGAGATCGGTACATACACGCGATGACCGCAGTGGCTCGTCTCGACGCCGCCCTTCTCCGAGGCCGACGAGCCCTGCGACCGCGACGAGACGTCCGACCGCCGCGACCGGCTTCCGGCGCGGCGCGACGACGAGGCCCTTCGGGCCAGTAATCTTCATCCCTCGTCGCGTTCGCGCCGTTCCGTTCCGGAGAGTCTCGACTATCGTCACCGCGAGCGGCCGCGCTGTCTTTTTCTTACAATATTGAAACCACTGAATTTAAGACCGTAGGCCGGGTGTACTCTGGTAATGACGAGCGTTGCACTCGCGTTCAGCGGGGGACTCGACACCACGGTCTGCGTACCGCTGATGAAAGAGGAGTACGGCTACGACGAGGTCATCGGCGTGAACGTCGACGTCGGCCAGCCCACCGAGGAGTTCGACGAGGCCGAGGAGACCGCCGAGGCGCTGGGGCTCGACATCCACGTCGTCGACGCGAAGGATGAGTTCGCGGACCTCTGTTTCGACGCGGTGAAGTCCAACGCCAGCTATCAGGGCTACCCGCTCGGGACCGCCCTCGCGCGCCCGGTCATCGCCGAGGCGATCCTCGGCGTCGCCGAGGAGCAGGGCTGTGACGCCATCGCCCACGGCTGTACGGGGAAGGGGAACGACCAGCTCCGGTTCGAGGCCGTCTGGCGCGGCTCCGATCTTGAAGTGATCGCCCCCGTGCGCGAACTCGGCCTCACCCGCGAGTGGGAGATCGACTACGCCGCGGAGAAGGACCTGCCCGTCGAGGCCGGCGACGGCGGCGTCTGGTCCATCGACGAGAACATCTGGTCGCGCGCGGTCGAGGGCGGGAAGCTGGAGAACCCGAACTACGAGCCGCCGGAGGACATCTACGAGTGGACCGCCGAGCCGGAGGGCGAGACCACCATCGAGGTGACGTTCGAGGAGGGGATCCCCGTCGCCGTCGACGGCGAGGCGATGGACCCCGTGCCGCTCATCCAGCACCTCAACGAGCACGCCGGGGGGTACGGCGTCGGCCGCACCGACGTGATGGAGGACCGCATGCTCGGGCTGAAGGTGCGCGAGAACTACGAGCACCCGGCCGCGACGGTCCTGCTGACGGCCCACCAGGCACTCGAAGATCTCGTCCTGACGAAGAACGAGCGCTCGTTCAAGAAGGGGATCGAGCAGGAGTGGTCGGAGAAGGCGTACGAGGGGCTCGTGTTCGCGCCCGTCGTCGACGCGCTGAACGCCTTCGTCGACGAGACGCAGGACGTGGTGACCGGCACGGCGACCGTGAAGGTGTCCGGCGGCGACTGCCGCGTCGTCGCCCGCGACTCCGAGTACGCCGTCTACTCCGAGGAGATGGCCTCGTTCAACACCGAGGACGTCGCCGGCATCGCCCAGTCGGACGCGACGGGCGTCGCGAAGTACCACGGACTCCAGGAGCGCCTCGCCAACGACGTGAAGGCGAGCGTCTCGAAGCCCGAGCTCGCGACGGACGGGTCCGGCGAGACGGACGGGTCCGACGCGGACGATAACTAGATGACCGACGACGATCCCGACGCGAGCGACGCGGACGAGGCGGCCGGCGGTGACGACACCGCCGTCCGGCGCGAGCGCTTCAGCGGCGGACCCGCCCGCGAGTTCCTGTCGAGCCTCGCGGCCGACGCCGCAATCTTCGAGGCGGACCTCGCCGTCGACCGGGCGCACACGGTGATGCTCGCCGAACAGGGGGTCGTCGACGGCGGGGTCGCGGGCGAGATACTCGCCGCGCTCGACGAGGTGGAGGCCGCCGGCCACGGCGCGCTCCCGGACGGCGAGGACGTCCACGAGGCGATCGAGACCGCCGTCATCGACCGGGTCGGCCCGGACGGCGGCCGGATGCACACCGCCCGCTCGCGCAACGACGAGGTGGCGACGTGTATCCGGTACCGGCTGCGCGAGGACCTGCTCGACGCCGCCGAGGCGACCGTCGCCGCCCGGGAGGCGCTCGTCGAGGTCGCCGAGGAACACGCGGAGACGGTGATGCCGGGGTACACCCACCTCCAGCCGGCACAGCCGACGACGGTCGCGCACTACCTGCTGTCGTACGAGGGCGGGCTCGCGCGCGACACGGAGCGGCTCCTGGACGCGTACGACCGCGTCAACCGGTCGCCGCTCGGCGCGGCCGCGTTCGCCGGGACGCCGTTCGACGTCGACCGCGACCGGACCGCGGAGCTGCTCGGCTTCGACGGGACGGTCCGCAACTCGATGGACGCCGCCTCGGCGCGCGACTTCCTCGCGGAGACGGCGACGGCGCTCGCGACGCTCGCGACGACGCTATCGGGGCTCGCCGAGGACCTGATCGTTTTCTCGAACAAGGGGGTCCTCGGGCTGGCGGACGCGTACGCCTCGACCTCGTCGATCATGCCCCAGAAGAAGAACCCCGACACGCTGGAGCTGACCCGCGGCGTCGCGGGCGACGCGATCGGGGAGGCGACCGGCACGTTGAGCCTCCTGAAGGGGCTGCCGCGGGCGTACAACCGCGACCTCCAGCGCGCCCACGCGAGCGTCTTCGATATCGCCGGCGACGTGGGCGAAGCGACCGAGATCGCTGCGGGCGCGGTCGCGACCGCCGAGTGGGACGCGGACGCGCTCGCGGCCGCCGCGGGCGAGGGGTTCTCGACGGCCACGGGGGTCGCCGACCTGCTCGCGATGGCGGGCCTCCCGTTCCGGACCGCCCACGAGATCGTCGCGAGCGCCGCCCCCGCGGTCGGAGACAGCGACGGCCCAGCGACCGCCGCCGCAAAAGTTGACGAGGCCGCACAGGCGGTACTGGGCGAGTCCCTCTTCGAGCGCGTGTCCCGCGACGAGGTGGAACGCGTCCTCGATCCGGCCGCGAGCGTCGCGAGCCGCGACTCCGCGGGCGGCCCCGCGCCGGAGGCGGTCGCGGCGGACCTGACGGCCGCGACCGCAGGGATCGACGCGGACGCGACGGCGCTCGACGACCGCCGCGAGGCGCTGGCGGCGGCGGCCGAGGCGCTCGACGCGGAGGTGGCGACGTATGAGTGATCGTGGGACCGACCGCGGTGGTCGCCGCGGGCGGACACCGAACCGGCCGCCGCCGCCGAACCGACCGCCGCAGCCGGACCGACTGCGACGACCGCCGCGACCGGGGGTCGACCGACGACCCCCGGTCGCGAACTCGTCTCCGCGAGGAGACGAACAAGTAACTAGGATCTGATAGCCCGGTTCGTCCGGGCGCTTTCGGCCGCTCTCGAACCGATAGCCGGTGCTTTGGCTAGTGTATATTTTTTGGTAAGTTCGGAAGATTTATGGTATCGAGTCACCCAGAGTGGAGTACGATGACAAGCGACACCGACACGCTGACCGCGGAGGACCCGATCGCGGGCGAGGAAATCGAGATCCCGGCCGACGTGGAGGTCGGCGAGATCATCGACAGTCCGGTCACGGGGACCGAGCTGGAGGTCATCTCGCTCGACCCGGTCGTCTTGGAGGAGGCGCCAGAGCTCGAGGAGGACTGGGGCGAGTAGATGGCGACGACCGCCGCGGCCGCGACACCCGAGTGGTCGACATGCGCGTGAACACCGACCCGAACGGAGGGGAATCGACGTGCGCGTAGGCGTCCTCTACTCGCGGATCCGGAAAGACGAGAAGCTCCTGCTCGGCGAGCTCCGCGAGCGGGGCCACGACGTGGCGAAGATCGACGTGCGCAAGGAGCGGTTCGGCCTGGACTCGACGACGGCCGCCGTCGACGACCTCGACCTCGTGGTCGACCGCTGCCTGTCGACGAGCCGGTCGCTGTACGCGACGCGGTTCCTCGACGGCTACGGCGTCCCCGTGGTGAACGGCCCGGAGACGGGCGACGTCTGCGCCGACAAGGCGAAGAACTCGCTCGCGCTCGCCGAGGCGGACGTGCCGACCCCGGCGACGGAGGTCGCGTTCACGACGGAGGCCGCCCTAGAGGCGATCGAGTCGTTCGGCTACCCGTGCGTCCTCAAGCCCGTGACCGGCTCGTGGGGGCGGCTGATGGCGAAGATCGACTCGCGGAACGCCGCCGAAGCGATCTTGGAACACAAGGAGACGCTCGGCCACTACGAGCACAAGGTGTTCTACGTCCAGGAGTTCGTCGACAAGCCCGGCCGCGATATCCGCGTGCTGGCGGTCGACGGCGAGCCGGTCGCGGCGATGACGCGCTCCTCGGACCACTGGCTCACGAACGCCGCGAAGGGCGGCGAGACGGAGCCGTTCGAACTCGACGAACGCGCGACCGAACTCGTCGAGAAGGCCTCGGAGGCCGTCGGCGGCGGCGGTATGCTCGGCGTCGACCTGATGGAGGTGGGAGTCGAGGCGGAATCGGACACCGCCGAGACCGGCGTCGGCGCAGACGGCGACGGCGCGGCCGACGACTATACCGTCCACGAGGTGAACCACACCGTCGAATTCAAGGCGCTCGACGCGGCCACCGACGTCGACGTCCCGGCGCGGGTCGTCGACTGGCTGGAGGCGAAGGCGACCGAGCTGGCCGACGGAGCCGTCGCGGGGGCCGACGCGTGACCGTAGACGCCGAGGACAGCGGCGCGGCCGCCGACGCCTACACCGCCAGCGTCGTCGGCGGCACCGGGTTCACCGGCGGCGAGCTGCTGCGGCTCCTCGCCGGCCATCCGAACTTCGAGGTCGTCCCGGCTCCCTCCCGGTCGGCCGCCCACCACACCCTCCGGCCCCCCCACCCGCACCCACCCGGCCCC
>NZ_NEWI01000107.1:0-9745 GCF_002135005.1 Halorubrum sp. SD612
CCCAGCCCCGCGGCGACCCACAGCGTCGCGGCCGCGGCGAACACGAGCAGGCCGCCGGTGACCCGCCGGTCCTCGCGACCGAGCGCGACTCCGCCCGTGGCGCTCCCGAGCGCGAGCAGGTGGAACCCGACGGCGAGCGGCCACGCGCGGATCGACGGAGGGAGCGTCGCGAACGGCCGCGGCTGGTCGAGGAAGTACGACCACACCGGGTACCCGCCGATCCCGCCGTCGGCGCCGAGCGTCACGAATCCCCAGAGGCTCACCAGCGTCGCGGTCCCGTCGCCGCCGGGCACGACCGCCATCGGGACCGCGAGCAACGCGGCGGCGAGGAGCCATTCGACGCGCCCGCTGGTCGACGGGCCGTCCGACTTCGACGCGGGTCGGGGCCTCGATTCCGCCTCCGGCCGTGCGGTCGATTCGGCCGGCGACTGCGACCCCGACCCTGCCCCCGACCCCGAAGCGCCGTCCGGTCTCTCCATGCGAGCGGTTCGACGCCCGGAAGTAAGTATGGTCGGGGCGTCGGGGCGGCGGTGCGTCGGGTCGGCGGTGCGTCGGCGCCGCCGCGCGAGCGGTCCCCGTCAAGCGTAACTCATCGCCGCCCGTAAGCAGGGTGTGAACACTGACGACGGCGGCCACCACGACGCGGCGGTCGACGCGCTGGCGGCGCGAGCGTACGAGCGGGCGGGCGACCGCTACACCCGCGGGGGGCGACGCGTGCTGGCCGACCCGCGGCCGGAGGTCGACCCCTTCGAGCCCGACGAGAAGGGGTGGATCGGACAGGGGCTCCAACAGCTGCTCGCCGCGGCGGTCGCGTACCGCGTCGCGGGCGCCGACGGTCGCGCGACCCAGCGCGCGGTCGAGGGGATCGCCGCGAGCCGCGACTTCGGGCGCGTCCTCGACGAGCCGGGGCAGGGGGCCTGCCTGAGCGAGTTCGTCGCAGACTTCCGGGTCGCCGGCGGGCTGGGCGGCGCCGACGACGCGTACGACGACGCGGCGGCGCGCTACGAGGCGGCGGGCGACGGCGTCGACGCGCCGCAGGCGCTCGCGACGACGCCGCTCTTCGAGGCCGCGGCCGCGACGATCAAGCAGGTCGCGCGGGGGCAGGCGGACGGCGAGATCGCGATCAAGTGGGAGGACCTCCACGGCGCCGACCCCGACCGCCCGGGCGATTTCCTCGCGCACCGCGCCCGATTCAAGAAGCAGCGGTTCCGCGGCCTGATCGAGCGCGCGGTTGATGACGGCCACCTCGCCGCGCCCCGAGGGACGACCGAGTACAACAACGACGGGAACCGCTGTCCGAACTGCGGGTCGACCCACGTGAACTGGGCCGGCACCGGGATCCTCTGTCTGCGGTGTTCGACGCCGACCGAGAGCATTTAACAGTCGGAGTCGAACCGGCCGATCGACACCGATGTCGCCCTCCATTCCCTCGTTCGGGAGCGACGAGCGGTCGGACCTCCCGTCCGACCACCTCGCGGTCGACGCGACGGGAGCGTACGTCGCGGAGAACTCGGGCGGATTCAACGATCCCACCCGGGGGCGCATGGTCGCGCTCGGTTCCGGCGGGTCCATGCGGTGGGAGGCGCCGTTTCCCGACGAGATCGAACCGCGGGCCCTGTTCGCCATCGGCGGCCGACTGGTCGCCGTCGAGCGCGAGAACGCGTACGCGTTCCGCGCGGCCCCGGGCGAGCGCTGGTCGCCGCTGTGAGGACTGTGAGTCCGGGGCGTCGTCCGGCTACGCGGTGAGCGCGTCGAGCACATCCGAGACGGAGAACGTCGTGTTGGGCTGCCGTAGTCGGTCGATCGGAATCCACCGCGAGACGTGTTCGGTCCCTCGCTCCGGTTCAACGAGCGCGAACGAATCGCCGCCATACGGCCATTCCTCAGCGATTCGACCCTCGTAGACGCGCCACACCTCGTGGGCAGGCTCCCCGCCGCGCTCGAAGACGCGCTCGAAGGTACCGACCGCCGTCGGGTCGAGCGGCTCCACGCCGAGCATCTCGTCGAACTCGCGGACGACCCCCTCGCGGCTGTGTTCGTCGAACGGCGCCGAGCGCGACGAAGCGAACGCCGTCGGTCATCACACGCGATACGCCGTCCGCCCGGAGGGTGAGCGTGTCGGATACGCCCGCCGCGGGACGACGGCGTCGGCGAGGTCGCTACGACAGCAGGCTCTCGCCGTCGAACTCGGCGTCGGCGTCGACGTCGAGCAGGTCGAGCACCGTCGGCGTCACGTCGAAGAGGTTCGCGTCGGCCAGGTCGAGGTCTGGATCGGTCGCGTACAGCAGCGAGTTCTCGAACTTGTGCATCCCGTTGCGCGGTCCCTCGGTGAACACCGCCTCCTTGCCGGAGAAGCCCGACTTGAGGTCGAACCCGTCCGCGGGGATGACGACCAGGTCGGGGGCGATGTCGTCGTGGGCGCCGTCGAAGGCGTCCTCGCCTTTCACGATCCGCTTACACACCTGTCGGCCGTCGGGGCCGGTGAGCGATTCGAGGTCGTCGATGAGCTCCTCGCGCGTCGCCTCGTACTCGTCCTCGGGCACGACGCCGTTCGGCTCGCGGCCCTCCACGTTGAGGTAGAAGCGCCCGGGAATGAGCGAGTACGCGCGCGCCTCGTCGTCGATATCGGTCAGCGAATCGTGGTCGTCGTCCTCGTATGAGAGCCACCCCTCGTCGGCGAGGAACTGGTTACAGTTCACCTCCCACTCCAGCCGGGTGAAGCCGTGGTCGGAGGCGACGACCAGGGTGGTGTCGTCGTCGAGCGAGTCGCGGATCGCACCGATGTACTCGTCGAGCGTGCGGTAGAACTCGAGGAACTCCTCGGCGTACTCGCCGTCCGTCGCGTAGTCGCCGAAGAGGAAGTGGTTCACGCGGTCGGTGCTCATGAACACGCCGAAAAAGAGGTCCCAGTCGTCCTCGGCGAGGTAGTGGTCGAACGCCTCGTACCGGGCGTCGAGGGTCGCGTGCGCGTCTTCGATGAACTCCGTCTTGTCGTCGTCGTGGCCGAGCTTGGCGTTGACGTCGATCTTGTAGTCGAAGCCGTCGAGCGTCTCGCGGAGCGACTCGTCGCTCGTAGCCGACTCGAGGTCGGGCGAGAGGAAGCCGGAGGCCATCCGCTGGATCCGCGTCGAGGGCGGGAAGGTGACCGGGACGTTGAGGACGGTCGCGTCGCGCCCGGCGTCGGTGACGCGGTCCCACAGCCGGGTCGCCTGTACGTGGCGCCCGAGCGGGACGTACGTCTCGTAGGAGTCGACCTCGCGGTCCTGGAAGCCGTACACGCCCGTTTCGCCGGGGTTCACGCCGGTCGTGAGGCTCGGCCAGCAGGCGCTCGACTCCGGCGGCACGATGCTCTCCAACCGCCCGCCGGAGCCGGTCTCGGCGATGTCGGTCAGGTTCTCGAAGACTTCCGGGTGGTCCTCGACGAGGTCGAGCGGTACGCCGTCGATGCCGAGGAAGACGACGCGGTCGTCGTCCTCGCCGCGGAGCCGGTCGAACAGACCCATGACCGACGATTCCGGGGCGGTCGGCATATCCCTTGTGTTCCGCGAGGGCGCGGCGACGACGGCCCGGCAACGGACCGGCGGCCCCCGGCCGCGATTCAGAAGGCCTATTTCCTTTCGCGGCGACATCTCGGGCGTATGAGCGACGACTTCCCGGCGAGCGTCGACGTCGATTACGCCGACGGCGAGGGGGAGACCCCCGACGACTACCCGTCGATCCAGCACAAAATCGAGAAGGCGGTCGAGGTCACGCGCCGCGGGCTCGAACAGTACGACAATCCCGCCGTGATGTGGACGGGCGGGAAAGACTCCACGCTGACGCTGTACTTCATCAATCAGGTGGCCGAGGAGTACGGCTACGAGAAGCCGACGGCCGTGTTCATCGACCACTTCCAGCACTTCGACTCGATCACCGACTTCGTCGAGCACTGGGCGGACGAGTGGGGGATCGACCTCGTGTACGCCCGCAACGACGATGTGGGCGCGTACGTCGAGGAACACGGCCTCGAACCCGGCGACGACATCCCCGTCGACGCGCTCTCGGAGCACAACCAGCACCACATCCGAGAGATCCTCGAGTTCGAGGAGGACACGTTCCCGTTCCTGCTCGACACCTACGTCGGCAACCACCTGCTGAAGACGGTCGCGCTCAACGACGCCCTCGAGGAGTACGACATCGACGGCGTCATCTCCGGCGTCCGCTGGGACGAGCAAGAGGCCCGCGCCGACGAGACGTTCTTCTCGCCGCGCCACGACCCCGACCTGTTCCCGCCGCACGACCGCATCCAGCCTATCCTCCAGTTCGCCGAGGCCGACGTGTGGGACGCCTTCTGGAACTTCGTCGTTCCCGACACCGTCGAGGCGTTCCCCGACGAGGGGTACATCCCGCAGGCCGACGACGACCTGCCGGAGGGTGTCACGCAGGAGGACATCCCGATCTCGCCGAAGTACTTCGCCGGGTTCCGCTCGCTCGGCAGCGAGGTCTCGACCGAGAAGACGACCGAGGAGCCCGCCTGGCTCCAGAACCTCGAAGGCACGACCGAGCGCGCCGGCCGCGCCCAGGACAAGGAGGACCTGATGGAGCGCCTGCGCGACCTCGGCTACATGTAATCGACGGGCGGGAGCGGTCCGCCCGATACGCTTCTTTTACGACTCGCCGACCGCTGCGGTGAACCCCACGTCGCGGAGTCGCTCCGCGAGCGGGAGCCCGATCCCCGACGCCGGCGTCAACACGCCACCGTCGAACGGGGAGTCGACGTCGTCGCGCGCCAGACAGACGGCCGACTCGCCGAGCATCCGCGCCGTCGCGCCGTAGCCGGGGTCTCGGTCGGCCCCGAACTCGGCCTCGACGGTGAACGGCCCGTCAGCGCCCGTCCCGCGGCCCAACACCCGGATCAGGAAGCTCCCCGCTTCCGCCTCCTCCCGCGTCGGCCCCTCGCCGGGGTCGGGGAAGACGTAGCGCCGCAGCGCGTCGCGCACCGGCCCGACCGACATGGCCGCGGAGAACAGCCCGAGTCCGCCGGCGGCGGCGCTCGCGGTCGCCGCGCCGACCGGTCCCGACCCGGTCGGCACGACCTCTCCGCACTTGAACTCGCGGCCCCACGGGTAGCCGAGCAGGGCGTTGCTCCGCCGGACCACGCGCTCGTTCACCGGCGCCATCGGCGACGGGGCGGTCCACTCGCCCCGGAGCGGATCGCGCCGCGGCCAGCGCTGCTCGCCGGGGTCGACGCCGGTCCGCTCGCCGCGGGGGGCCAGCGAGTACGGGTTCCGGAGCGCCTCGCGGGCGAGCGGGTCGGTCGCGGCCGCCTCGAACAGCTCGCCGAAGCTCGCGAGCGTGCCGCCGCTGACGCTCCCGCTCCCGCCGTCGAGGTAGATCCGGACTGACTCGCAGGGCGCGCCGTGGGCCTCCGCCGCGAACGACTGGACGAGCAGCGTCCCGATGTCCGCCGGCACGGAGTCGAACCCGCAGCTGTGGACGATCCGCGCCTCGTTCTCGACGGCGGCCTCGTGGAACCGGTCGACCGTCTCGCGCACCCAGTTCACCTCGCCCGTGAGGTCGCAGTAGTCCGTCCCGGTCTCGACGCAGGCCTCGACCAGCGGCGTTCCGTACGCCGTGTACGGGCCGACCGTCGTACAGACGACCTCGGTGTCGCGGGCGATGGCGCGCAGGCTCTCCGGGTCGGTCGCGTCGCCGACGACGACGGGCACGTCGTCCCACGCGTCGCTCCGCCGCGTGAGGTCGTCGACGAGCGCGTCGAGCCGCTCTCGACTCCGCCCGCCGACGGCGAGCGAGAGGGCTTCGGGGTCGTATCGCTCGGTCAGGTACTCGGCCGCGAAGCGCCCGGCGACGCCGGTCGCGCCCCACACCACCACGTCGTGTTTCCGGTCCGCGTTCGACATCTATGAGCGCGTACGGGCCGGCCGCCTAAACCAACGGGGGTACGCGTCGCCGGAACCGGGACGCCGCCGAACCCGACGCGGCAGGACGCTGTGACGCGCTACCTCTTTACACTGGCAGCCGCAACGGATCGCATGGCCGTTGGCACTCGGTTATCACTACAGCTCGCCGACTTCGGCACCCGATCGCTCGTCACCCACGCGCTCATGGCGGTGGGGTTCGTCGGCGCGGTCGTCACGGGGTTGTTCGTCGACGGACAGCTCGGCGTCGTCTCGATGGCGGCGTTCATCAACTTCACCGCCGGCTTGTGGATCTGCCAGTCGATCCACTCGCTCGGCAACGCCGCCACCGAGGACGAGTATCAGGGCGTGCTCAAGGAGATATTAAATCGTGTCTAGCGAGCCCGGCATCGACACGGGCCGTTTCGGGCGAACGCTCGTGCTCATCGGCTTCGTCACGACCGTCTTCCTGTTTCTCATCGCCGAGCGCCTCTCCGGCGACACGTTCCGGATCGGCGCTATCGCGATCGGGACGGTGGCGCTGATCACCGCGATCACCGGATTCCTGATCGCCGCTGGCAGCGCGGTCGAGGGGCACTAGCCCGGCCGCGACCCGCGACGCGCCCGTCTCGACAGGAGCAGCCCCCGCGCGCTCGCGTCGCCGCACGCGTCGGCCCGCATCGCCGTGCGCGTCGGGCCGCGCCGGAAATTGTCGGGTCACCCGCGTTCTGCCCGAAATATTATTGTGTAGTAACCACAATAATATACACTATGATACGGCGGTTCCTCACAGGGATCAAGTCGAACCTGATCTACGTCGTGGTCGGGTCGCTGGCGGCGGGGCTGATCGTCGGGCAGTTCACCGGGGCGTCGTTCAAGCGACTCCTCCAGTCCGCGGTGGTCCCCGTGCTGTTCCTGATGATCTACCCGATGATGATCAACATCGACCTCAGGGAGGTGGTGAACGTCCGCAGCCACGCGCGGGTCGTCGCGCTCAGTCTCCTCGTCAACTTCGGGGTCGCCCCGCTACTCGCGGTCGGGCTCGCGCGGCTGTTCTTCGACGGGAGCGTCGGCTACGCGTTCGGGCTCTACTTCATCGCGCTCATCCTGACCTCCGGAATGACCGCCGCTTGGACCGGGCTCGCCAACGGCGACTTGGAGTCCGCGCTCGTGGCGATGGCGGTGAACCTGCTGGTCGCCGTCGCGGTCCTGCCGACGTACCTCGCCGCGCTGATCCCGGCGAGCGTCGGCTTCGACGCCGCCGCGCTGTACGGGCAGCTCGCCCGCGTGGTCGTCCTCCCGATGATCGCCGGCACGCTCACGCGGCGGGTGCTGCTCGGTCGGCTGGGCGCGGACGGGTTCAGGCGACTGAAGCCGACGCTCGGCGGGCTCAGCTCCTTCGGCGTCATGCTGATCGTGTTCATCGCCATGGCGATGCGATCCGAGAGCATTCTCGCCGACCCCGTCGCATCGGGGGCCACGATCGTCCCCATCGTGGCGTTCTACGCGCTCCTGCTCGCCGTCGGGTCGGGGCTCGGACGCGCGCTCCGGGACGCCGCCAGCGGCGTCGCGCTCGTGTACGCCACGAGCATGCGCAACCTCTCGATCGCGGTGGCGGTCGTCGTCGCCGCGCCGGCGGTCCCCGAGACCGCCGTGCTGCCGATCACGTTGGCCTACGTCGTCCAACCGCCGCTGGGCGCGGTGTATATGCACTACCGCCGCGACGTCGCCGACGGCGACGCGTCGCTCTCCGACGCGGTCGCCTCGATCATCTGAGCCGTCGAGCGGCCGGTCGTCGCCGGAGGCCGCGGCCCTCCCTACCGGGCCGTCGTCGCGCTACTGATACGGTTCGCAGACCCTCTCGACGCCCTCCTCGAAGCCGATCTCGGGCTCCCAGCCGGTGGCCTCGTGGAACGTCGAGTAGTCGGCCATCGTGTCGTGGACGTAGCCGTCGAACGGGCACTCGATGTACTCGGGGTCGACGTCCGTCCCGAGCGCGTCGTTGATCATCGCGACCATCTCGTTGAACGTGTACGCCTCCTGGGTGCCGACGTTGTACACGCCCGTCAGCTCGTGGTCGGCGGCGAGCTCGCAGGCGCGGGCCACGTCCGAGACGTGCGTGAAGTCGCGGGTCTGGCTCCCGTCGCCGAACAGCTCGGGCGCCTCGCCGGAGGCGATCGCGTCCGCGAACTGCGCGACCGTGTTCGCGTACTCGCCCTTGTGCTCCTCGTTGCCGCCGAAGCCCTGGTACACCGAGAAGAAGCGCAGGCCGGCCACGTTCATGTCGTGGTGGTTGGCGAAGTACTCGGCGTAGCGTTCGCGGGCGAGCTTCGACGCCTCGTAGGCGGTGTGCGCCTCCACGTCCATGTCGACGGGCGAGGGCTCGGTTCGGCTCCCATAGATCGAGGAGGTGGAGGCGTAGACGACCGTCTCACAGCCCGCTTCGCGGGCACGCTCGACAGCGTTGACGAACCCCTCGACGTTGACGCGGCAGCCGCGCTGGGGGTCGTTCTCGTGCATGTTCCGCGAGGAGAGCGCGGCGAGGTGGAAGACGACGTCGACGTCGACGGGGTAGTCGTCGTCGACCACGGAGGCCTCGACGAACTCGACGGCGTCGTCGAGGTTCTCGGCGGCGCCGAGGTAGAGGTCGTCGACGGCGATCACGTCGTTATCGACCGCGAGGCGGTTCGCGAGGTTCGAGCCGATGAACCCGGCGCCGCCCGTGACGAGGACGCGTTTGCCTTGCATGATCGAGTGTCCTCGGAGGCGACAATTCAGCGCTTCGGTTTCGCGGGAGCCCGGTGACGGCGGGCGGTCCGATCCCCGGCCGCGCGCGCCGAAAGCGACTTGATCGCGGCGTCGCTACCGTCGAGAGGGATGACGACCCGCGAGGCGGAACTGGTGATCGAGACGTGGCGCGTCCGCGAGCGGGACCTCCCGCGCGTCCCGCCGTCGGGCTGGGGAACCGTCGACCGGCTCCGCGCGGCGGTCTGTCTCGCGGTCGAGTGCGGCGTCGACGAGGTAGAGCGGGTCGACCCGTTCGCGGGCCCGGCGAGCGAGCGGGAGCGGTTCGCCGCGACGGTGACGGCGGACGCGGTCGACGACGACCTCGTCAGCGTCCGTCCCGCGCCCGCGGACGACGCCGACGCCGACGCGGACGCGACGCGCGGCGACGGGGAGTCGTTCGAGGAGACGACGGAACGGTTCGACCTCGACGACGCGCTCGACCGGCTCTGAGGCGTCCGCGTCCGGCCTCGAACTCGGGGCCGAGCCCGACGTTATCGGCGCCGACCGCGGTGTCGCCGCCGAGCGCCGCGACGCCGCCGCCGGGCGTCGCAAACACGCGCAGTCCGCTGATCGGTTCGGGGTCGAGGGCCGGACGCGAGTGTGCGGGTTCGATCGCGAGACGCCTCGAAGCGACTCGGGTCGGGCCGCCGTCCCGAACCGTCTTTGCGGTGGGTGTTGATGACCGCGTATGTTCGGAACAAGCGGCGTTCGCGGTCCGGTCGGCGAGGAGGTCACGGCCGACCTCGCGCTCGACGTGGGGCGCGCGCTCGCGACGGACGGCGCGGAGACGGTCGTGGTCGGTCGGGACGCGCGAGACAGCGGCCGGATGCTCGCGCGGGCGCTCGTCGCCGGCCTCACGGAGTGCGGGAGCGACGCGATAGACGTCGGGGTCGAGGCGACGCCCACGGTCGCCCGCGCCGTCGTCCGGGAGGGCGCGGACGCCGGCGTCGTCGTCACGGCCTCGCACAACCCGGCGCCCGACAACGGGATCAAGCTCTGGACCGAATCGGGCCGCGCGTTCGGCGAAGGCGAACGACGACGACTCGACGACCTCGGCGATC
>NZ_NEWI01000108.1:0-9668 GCF_002135005.1 Halorubrum sp. SD612
CTCCGCGGCGGTCCCGTCGCTCGTCCGCTTGTCGTCGATCTTGAGCACCGTCGAGACGCGGTCGCCGTCGACGGCGTCGTGGGCGGCCGCCGCGGCCGCGAACAGCGTCTCCGCGTCGTCGGCCTCGATCACCGTCCCCATCGGGTTCGTCTCGTAGCTCACGTCGAAGTCGTCGAGCGCGGCGACGGCGGCCGCCACCTCCTCGGCCATGCTCTCCTCGACCACCGGGGCGACGCTCAGCATCGCGATGGCTGTCATGGGCGGGGATGCGCCGCGGACTCACTTAAGCGGTCGCGCGGGCGACGACGCCCGAGTTCGCCTCTCCCGCGGCGACCTACTCCAGCGCGTCGCGCAGGAAGGAGAGCTGGTGCCCGATCGCGCCCTCGAAGTCGTCGCCGAGCACCGAGAAGTGGTCGGCGGGCATGGTGACGACGGTCCCGCGCGAGAGCCGCTCGCCGGCGTCCGCGACCGACTCGGCGTCAACGATGTTGTCGTCGGTCCCCGCGAGCAGCAGCGTCGGCGCGTCGACCTCGTCGAGTCGCGTCACGGGGCGGTAGCCGACGAGCCCGAGCAGCGACCGGGCGGGGGTCTCGTTGCGCCACGCCGACTCGCGGTCGACGAGGTCGAGGTACTTCCGCTTCGTCCCCGGCTCCGTGATCGCCGCGCGCTCGTCCGTCCCGCCGACGATGGGGACGGTGCGACCGCGACAGACCCGGTGCCCGACGAGGTCGCGGAGCCCTGCGATGCCGGAGCGGAGCAGGTACTGCCCGCCGCGTCGGCGGGCGATCGCGCGCCCGTCGAGCATCGGGACGAGGCCCACGACCGCGTCGACGTCCCGGCGCTCCGCGGCGAGCGTCAGGACGTGCGCGGCCGACAGCGACGCGCCCCACAACACGAGGTCGTCGCCCGCGTCGTCGAGGCGGCCCGCGCGGTCGATCGCGGCCTCGTACGCCGCGCGCTGGCGGGCGAGGTCGACCGTCTGCGAGTCGCCGTCCGACTCGCCGAACTCCGGGTGATCGAAGAGGAGGGCAGCGTAGCCCGCGTCGGCGAACCGCTCCGCGACGGCCGGGTAACCGAAGGTGCGCTCCGCGCCGAGCCCGGGCGCCATCACGACGATCGGCGGGTCGTCGGCGTCGCCGCCGGGCAGGTACAGCGTCCCGCGACAGGTCGCGCCGTCGGCGTCGAACGCGACCGCCCGGGTGGCGAACCGCTCTCGGGCCGGGCGCGCGAGGCGGCGCTGCGCTCGGTTGACGGGATGTCGGCGGGTCACCGGTCGCCCTCCGGATCCGCCTCGGACGCGTCCGGTCCGCCGGACGCGCCCGGGGGTTCGCCCTCCGCCTCGGTCTCGTTCAGTGTGTCGAGCACACGGGCCGAGAACTCCGTCTCGGAGATCTCGTAGCTCGCGAGCGCCTCGAACCACTCCGCCTCGGCGTGCCACGTCCCGAGGACATCGCCGGGAGACCGCACGACCGTGCCCTCGACGCGGACGGGGTCCCACTCGTCGGCCTCCGCGCGGTCGATGAGCGCGTTGAGCGCGCGCCCGCTCTCGCCGCGGTGGACCTCGCGGCCGGGGAACGCGGTCATGTACGTCAGCTCCAGCGGGTCGCCCCCGTCGATCGACTCGACGCTGACGCCGTAGCTCCTGAGTTCCGGCTCCAGATCGGCCGTCCGCTCGTCGCCGGTCATACCCGATCCGTCGGCGGGGCGGAATAAATCGGTACCGGCACACGGCGGCGGCGACGCCGCTGGGATGGTACGGTCAGACGAAAGCCGCGGGCGGGGGACGACCGCCGAGTGGCGGCCGCAGATAGGTTGTCAGAGGCACACGATTGTCCCGCGCGGCCAACTTGGTGTAACCCGTGGAGTGGTATAAACGCTCGGGCCGGAGACCATTTATGCTGCTCCCGCTCCTGTGTGTAGTCACATGCTCACCGCGGCCGCGACGGCGCTGACCCGAACCGACGACACCGCGGGCGTCGTCCTCGTCGGCGGCGCCGTGAGCCTGCTGGCGTGGGTGCTGACGCCGGCGTGGCTCGTCGGCGTCCTCTTCGTCAGCCCGGCGGTCGCCGCGGCGGCGCCGGTCGCGCTCGCGCCGTGGCTCGTCGCGCGGGGGTACTTCGTCCGGGTGACTCGAAGCGCGATCCAGACCGGTGAGGCGACGGGCACGCCCTCGCTGGTCGCGTGGGGGGAGTTGGTCAGAGACGGCGTCAAGTCGGTGCTGCTGTCCGCGGCGCTGCTCGCGCCGCTCGCGGGGGGGCTCGCGGTCGCCGGAGGCGTCGTCGCGGCCCTCATCGAGGGGCCGGTCGACCCGGCGGCGACAGCGACGGCGGTCGAGTCGGCGCTCGGGCCGGGAGGGCCGGCGGTCGTCGCGGTCGCGGCCGTCGGCGTCGTCGCCGCCCTCGTCGGGGCGTACCTCCTCGCGTTCGCGTACGTCCGCCCGGCGGCGCTCGCCGCGTTCGCCGCCTCCGGGCGGCTCAGGGACGGGTTGAGTCCGCAGACGGTGGCCGACATCGCCGCGACGGGCCCGTACGCCACCGGGTGGACGCTCGCCGCCGGGGCGCTCGCCGTCGGGTACGCCGTCGCGGCGCCGACGGCGCCGCTGGTCGTCGGCGTCGCGCTCGCCTTCCTCGTCCGCGTCGTCGCACACGGACTCTACGGGCGGGGCGCGGCCGCCGCCATGGCGGGTGGCCCCGACAGCCGGACGGAGCCGGGCGTTACGGAGGCTCACATCGCCGCGGACGCCGGTGGCCGAGCGCTCCGCGAAACGGGTGCGACGCACGGTGATGTGACGGCTCGTGGTGACGCGGCGACCCGCGGCGACGCGATGACTCGCGGCAACGCGACGGCTCGGGGCGGCACGGAGACTCGCGACAAGGTGGCGGCTCGGGGCGGCACAGCGGCTGCCGAGGTCGGCTGCGGACGCGACGCCCCGTCGGTTCCCGCCGTGTCCGGCGACGGCGGGCGGCCGATGCGGAGCGAGCCGCCGGCCGCGGTCCAGACCGGTCGAACCGTGCCGATCGAGGGCGGAGATGACCCGGCCGACGCGACCGCGGAGGTCAACGCGGACGCCGCCGAACCGGACGGGACGGACGCCGACGAGCCCGACGCCGCCGGCCCGGACGGCGGCTTCGTGTGGGGGCCGCGGCTCTCCGACGCGGAAGACAAGAGTTGATACGGTCCCGAGCGAACGCTCGGACATGCGCATCTCCGAGCGGGGGTACGGCGAAGAGGGCCGGGAACGGCTCACGCTGGTCCCCGAGAACGTGGACGACCTCTGGCACCTCGCGCACGTCCTCGAACCCGGGGACCTCGTCGAGGGCGACACCACCAGACGTATCCAGCGGAACGACGACCAGATGCGGGACACCGGCGGGCAGCGCGAACACATCTTCGTCACCCTTCAGGTGGAGGACGTGGAGTTCGCGCGGTTCGCCAACCGCCTCCGCGTCTCGGGCGTCATCGTCGGCTGCTCGCGGGAGGACCAGCTCAACGCCCACCACACGCTCAACGTCGAGGAGCACGACGAGATAACCGTCGAGAAGCACTTCAAGCCCGACCAGACGGAGCGGTTGGAGGAGGCCACCGAGGCCGCGGAGAACCCCGACGTGGCCATCGCGACCGTGGAAGAGGGCGCGGCGTACGTCCACACAGTCCAGCAGTACGGCACGGAGGAGTACGCCTCGTTCACGAAGCCGACCGGCAAAGGCGAGTTCTCTCGCCCCCGCGAGGAGCTGTTCGCGGAACTCGGCGAGGCGCTCGCGCACCTCGACGCCGACGCCGTAATCTTGGCCGGGCCCGGCTTCACGAAGAACGACGCCCGCGACTACGTCGACGAGGAGTTCCGCGACCTCTCCGACCGGATCACCACCGTCGATACCTCCGCGGCCGGCGACCGCGGCGTCCACGAGGTGCTCAAGCGCGGCGCGGTCGACGAGGTCCAGAAGGAGACCCGCATCTCGAAGGAGGCGAGCCTCATCGACGAGCTGACCGAGAACATCGCGACGGGCGAGAAGGCGACGTACGGCCCGGACGACACCGCCGAGGCCGCCGAGTTCGGCGCGGTCGAGACGCTGCTCGTCGTCGACGAGCGCCTCCGCACGGAGCGGCAGGGGGACGGCGACTGGGAGATCGACGTGAACGCGGTGATCGAGTCGGTCGAGCAGCAGGGCGGCGACGTGGTCGTCTTCTCTTCGGAGTTCGCGCCGGGCGAGCAGCTCGCCAACCTCGGCGGTATCGCCGCGATCTTACGCTACCGGCTCCAGTGAGCGGCTGACAGTCGAGGTGCGGTGGCGCGTGCCTGCGAGGCCGCCTCGCGGCCGAGCCGCACGCGCGAGGGAGTCGCTGGCGCCGCCGGCGCCAGCGACGAGGCTGGGGAGGCGTGAGGCGCGCGGCCGGGGCTTCGGCGGTCGTGCTCGGGTCGGTGACCGCGCATCGCCGAGCGGCCGGGGCTTCGCTATGCTCGGTCAGGGGGTCGCTCGTAGCGACGACAGTCACGTATCGCGTTCGGGGAGCGGCCGTGACCTTATCAGAACGCGTCGCCAACCCCGGATCGATGGCGGACCGATCCGGCGGTGACGAGAGCGTCTCGACGACCGCCGACCGCGAAGGCGCTGACAACGCGGACGCCGACGCGTTCCCCGACTCCGAGACCCTCCCCGACGACCTCGACGACGCCGGCGTCGACGAGGAGGTGAAGCGCCGGCTCCGCGAGGCGTACCTCAACGACGAGGAGAACGCGCTGATCGTCACTCGGGTACGCTCGGTCGGCGACCGAGTGGTCGTCGAGATGCGTCCGCCGCACGGCGACGCCACGCACACCGAGCGGTTCGACGCGCCCCGCGACGGATCGCTTCAGGAGTCCGAGGAATTCCTCGGATTTCTGGACGCCGCGGGCGTTTCGCCGCTCGACGTCGACGAGCTCGTCGGCACCCGCGTGCCAGCGACGTACGACTCGGAGACGGGCTGGCGGGTCGACGCCGCGTACCGCGCCGCTTCGGAGGCGGACGGCGGGAGCCGGTTCGCGGACGCCCGCGAGTGGCTGTGGACCTACAAGGCCTGGCTGTTGGCCGCGCTGCTCGTCGGCGGCGAGTTGGCGTTCGTCGCGGTGATCATCCTGTTGTACGCCTGACTCCGGGGGCGCGGCGCGTCGGCTCAGAGCACCCGGAGTCGATACCCCTCGGCTGCGGTCTCGTCGGTGACGCGGCCCGTTTCAAGCGCCGTGTCCAGGACCTCGGCGACGAACTCTTTCGGCACCTCGACGCCGATGAAGTCGGTCCCATCGCGAGCGGTCGTGAGGCGCGCCATCGTTCGCTTCGTGCCGTCGTCGTTGTAGACGCTCCCGACGCGCTCGCCGTCGCGGCGGAACCGCAGCGTCACGTCGGTCGGTTCGAGCGCGTCGAAGCGCACCTCGAACACCCGGTCGTCGCCCTCCAGCCGCGCGAGCATCGCGCCGTCGTGTTCGATCACGGTCGTCTCCATACCCCCGTTACGGGCTCGACGCACATAACGGCGACACGCGATCGACGGGTGCGCTCGGAGGGGACGGGGCCGCGTCACCCCGAGTTCTCGGCGTCGAGGTAGCCAATCACCGCCTGCGGCGCCACGACGCCGACCAGTATCAGCACGCCGATCAGGACGGTGTCGCTCAGGCCCGTCGCGACGCGACCGCCGTACGCCAGCGCCAAGCCGGCCGCCATGAACAGGAGGATGACCGCGTTCTCTCGGGAGACCATAGGCAGACGTGGCGACGCCGATTACAAGAGTCTTGTCGGAGTCACTTCCCCCAGAAGGGGTCGCGCTTCCGGCGCGTCTCCAAGTAGCCTTGGAGGGCCTCGCGCTCGTCTGCGGTGATCTCCTCTTTTAATTCCTGTTCGAGGATCTTCGCGTGCTTCTCTGGCACCTCGGTCCAGAGGGTGTCGCCCTCCTCGATGCCGCGGCCGACGGTCGGGCCGTCGATAGCGATGCTGACGCGCTCGCCGGCGCGGGCCTCGTCGACGTCGTCGCCCTGTTTCTGGATCCCGGAGAGGTCGCCGACGCGCTCGAACTCGTTGCCCTCGAAGTAGCCGACGTTGCGGTTGTTCTGGAGCGTGCCGGAGATGATCTCGACGCCGACGACCGCGGGGTCGTTCTGCCGGAACGTGTGGTCGGGGAGGATGCGGAAGCGGGCCGGGCGGACCACTTTGTCCAGCACCGTCTCCTGTTGCGCGCGCTGCTTCTCCTCGACGTAGCGCTCGTAGTCTTCGACCAGCTGGTAGATGACCTCGTTTTTGAACAGCTTCACGTCCGCGTTCTCTAAGTCCGTCTCCGCGTTCTTGAGGAGGTCGACGTTGAACCCGAGGATCGCCTTGTGTTCGTCCTGGTTCGCCGTCTCGGCGACCGCGATGTCGCGCGGCGCGATGTCGCCGACCTCGGCGCGCAGGATCGGGACCTCCGCCTCGCGGAGGGCGTTCGCCATCGCCTCCAGCGAGCCGAGCGTGTCCGCCTTGACGACGACGCCGTTGTCGGCGGTCTCGACCTCTATCTCGGCGAGTTCGGCCTTCACTTCCTCGATGACCTGATCGGCGGTGCGGTCGCGGACGACCCGGACCGGCGCGCCCGCCATCGCCTGGTCGAGGTCGGGCGCGGCGATCTTCACGCCGGCCGCGGCGCCGATCTCGCCGACCTTCTCGAACTCCTTCTCGGTGCGGATCTCCGCGAGCGGCCGCGGACGGAGCAGCGCGCGGATCTCGGTGACGATCGGCTCGTTCTGTCCGCCGACCACGATGGTGTCGCCGTTCCGGATCACGCCGTCGTAGACGACGGTGTCGACGGTCGCGCCGAACCCCCGCTCGTCTTTCACTTCGAGGACCGTCCCCTCGCCGGGCCCCGTGACGTCGATCGCCATCTCCTCTTTCATGAACCGCTGGGAGAGACCCATGAGGACCGTCAGGAGGTCCGGGACGCCCTCGCCGGTGAGCGCCGAGAGCGGGACGACGCCGATGTTCTTCTGGAAGTCCTGGACGCGCCAGTAGAGGTCGGCGGAGAAGCCGGCGTCGGACAGCTGGCCGATAATCTCGTAGAGGTTCTCGTCGAGCATGGACTTCGCGCGCTCCGACTGCGCCTCCATGCTCTTCTGGATCGGTTCGCCGTCCTGCGGGTTCCACCCCGGCGTCGTGTCGGCCTTGTTGGCCGCGACGACGAACGGTGTCCCCGTCCGCCGGAGGATGTCTATCGCCTCCTCCGTCTGCGGCTGGAAGCCGTCGTTGACGTCGACGACGAGCACCGCGATGTCGGCGAGCGCGCCGCCGCGGGCGCGCAGCGTCGAGAAGGAGTGGTGGCCCGGCGTGTCGATGAACAGCAGGCCGGGGAGGTCGAAGTCGGACGGGTCGATCAGCTCGCCCGCCATGCCGGAGATGGTGTCGAGCGGGATGTCCGTCGCCCCGATGTGTTGGGTGATCGCGCCGGCCTCGCCCTCGCTGACGGCGGAGCCGCGGATCGTGTCGAGCAGGCTCGTCTTGCCGTGGTCGACGTGACCCAGCACGGCGACGATGGGGGTTCGCAGGGTGTCCGCGTGTGTGTGGTCGGTCATATGTGATCGCCCCGAGAAGGTTATAGCCACCATTCGTTCCGGCCGTCAGTTAAGCCTTTCAAAACGCCGCGGTGATCCGCGGCGGCGAAACCGGTGCCCAGTCACCGAGCGCCCGGCGCCGAGCCCGTCCGCGTCGGTCGCCCGTCGGACGGCCCGTGGCGTTTAAGACCGTCGCCCGGGACCGTGCGGGTATGGTCGACATCCTCGCGGAGAACCTCTCCGGGAAGGCGGTGATGAGCGCCGACGGCACGGAGCTCGGGGACCTGTACAACATCACGATGAACCTCGAGTCCGGCGAGCTGAACCACCTGCTCGTCAGCCCGCACGAGCAGCTCAGGAGCGAGCGCGTCGACTTCGACGTCGACGAGATGGGGCGGCTCCGGGTCCCGGTCGCGAACGTACAGGCGGTGAAAGACTACATCGTCGTCGCCCGCTGATGCAGGTCCTCGACTCGTCCGCGTTCATCCACGAGTACACGACCGACGAGGACGTGGTCTCCATCCCGGCGGTCCACGACGAACTGACAGGCGAGGTCGCGCTCCGGTTCGACGCGATGGAGGGCTCCGGGATGACCGTTCACGTCCCGGCGCCCGAGGCGGTCGACCGAGTCCGCCGGGCCGCGAAGGGGTCGGGCGACGCCGCTGAGCTGTCCGACACCGACATCCGGCTCATCGCGACCGCGCTGGAGCTTCACGGGACGCTCGTCACCGACGACTACGCGATGCAGAACGTCGCCGAGCGGCTCGACCTCCCGGTCGAGCCCATC
This sequence comes from Halorubrum sp. SD612, assembly GCF_002135005.1. Classification (NCBI taxonomy): domain Archaea; kingdom Methanobacteriati; phylum Methanobacteriota; class Halobacteria; order Halobacteriales; family Haloferacaceae; genus Halorubrum; species Halorubrum sp. SD612. Next base: position 8,334 of record NZ_NEWI01000108.1, read on the forward strand.
GAGCGCGATGGGATCACCGAGGAGCGCGAGTGGCGCTTCCAGTGCGTCGGCTGCAACCGCACCTTCGACGAGAACAAGGAGCGGTGTCCGATCTGCGGCAGCGACCTGACGCGGAAGAACCCCGCGTGACCGGGCCGCCGGAGCGCCGCGGCGCGAGTCGTTCCCTCCCGCTCCCGAGCCGCGTGCGACCGGTCCGCACCCGACCGACCGATTGAACAGGCGCCCCGCCGACCGACCGGCATGAACGCCTTCGAGGAGCTGTCGCCGGACGCGCTCCGATCCGGGCGGGCGGACGCGCTCGACGACGCGGTCGCGACCGCGCTCGCCGCCCACCCGCTCGACGGTGTCGAGACCGAGTACCCCCACTATCGGGGCGCCGTCGAGGGGCCGGAGGCGCCGCCGCCCCCGTCGGAGGACCACCCCGTCTTCTACGGCTGTTTCGACTGGCACTCGGCGGTCCACAGCCACTGGGCGCTCGTCCGCGCGCTGCGGGTCGTCCCGCACCACCCGGACGAGGCCGATATCGCTGCCGGGATCGACGAGCGACTGGCTCCCAAGAGCGTCGCGAGCGAGGTCGCGTACCTCGACGAGAACCCCGGCTTCGAGGAGCCGTACGGCTGGGCGTGGCTGCTGCGCCTCGCCGCCGAGCTCGCCCTGTGGGACGACCCGCGCGCCGACGCGTGGCGCGAGACCCTCCGCCCGCTGGAAGGGCGGGTCCGGGAGGGGGTCCGAGAGTCGTTCCTCGGGATCGACCGCGCTCACCGCGTCGGTACGCACGGCAACACCGCGTTCGCGCTCGCCGGCGTGCTCGACTACGCGCGGGTCGTCGGCGACGCCGACCTCGAACGCGAGGCCGCGGCTGCGGCGCGCCGCCTCTACGCGGACGACACCGCCGCGGTCGTCGGCGCGGAGCCGGTCGGTTGGGACTTCGTCTCGCCCGCGCTGACCGAGGCGGACCTCATGCGCCGCGTCCTCGACCCGGACCCGTTCGCGTCGTGGCTGGACGACTTCCTCCCGGACCTCGCCGCGCCGCCGCACGACGCGCTGTGTTCGCCGGTCGACGTGGAGCCCGACGAGGGCGACGGCGCCGCGATACACCTGATCGGGCTCAACGTCTCCCGGGCGTGGTGTCTCGCCGGACTGGCCGACGCGCTCGACGGGCGGGACGGCCCGGCCGCGGACCGGCTCCGGGAGCCCCTCGCCGACGCCGCCCGCCCCCCCCCGCAAGCCCCGGCCGCCGACCGTCCCACCCACGACCCCCCCGGGGCCGACTGGCCACCATCCCTCGCCCCGTCACCCCTCACCCCGACCCAGCGCTCGCCCCTCCCCCGCCCC
>NZ_NEWI01000109.1:0-9577 GCF_002135005.1 Halorubrum sp. SD612
GACCTCGAGCGTCGGGATCCACGCCATGCCACCCTCCCCGTACCGGCGCTGGTCGCGGACGACGACGCGGCGCGCGGGCACGTTGACGCCGGCCGCCAACGTGGGCGTGGCGCAGATACAGGCCACGTCGCGCTCGCGGAACGCCGACTCGACGACGGCGCGGTGACCCGACCGGAGCCCGGCGTGGTGGAACGCGACGCCTGTCCGCAGGCAGTCGGCGAGCTGTCGGCCGGTGAGCGTGCCGTCCACGTCGGTCGCCTCCTCGGCCGCCGCGGCGGCCGCCTCGTCGATCCCCAACTCCGCGGCGAGGCCGTCCTCGGCGAGCCGCTCGGCGAGGTCGACCGCCTCGCGGCGAGAGCGGACGAAGGCGAGGCACTGGCCGCCGTCCGCGACCGCGTCGGCGACCAGCGCGGCCGTGACCTCGGTCGGATCGTTCTCGTCGTCAGCGTCCCCGTCGCCGTCGATTTCGGTCTCGTCGAGGTCGACCGAGAGGCTCGTGCCGTCGTCGAAGTCGACCTCGCCGCCGACGGCGACGCCGGTCCGGAGGTCGACCGGCCGCCACTCGGACTCGACGAGCGCGGCGTCGAGCCAGTCGGCGATCGCCTCGGGGTTGTCGACCGTCGCCGACAGCGCGACCGTCTGGAGGTCCGGATTCCGGCGTCGGAGCGTCGCCAGCGTCACTTCGAGGGTCGGTCCGCGCCCCGTCGCGCCGAGCAGGTGGACCTCGTCGACGACGACGCAGGCCAGGTCGTCGACCCACGAGGCGCCGTTGCGGATCGCCGAGTCGACCTTCTCGCTCGTAGCGACGACCACGTCGTTGCCGGCGAGCGCCTCGCCCGTCGCGTCGAAGTCGCCGGTGGAGATGCCGCCGTCGACGCCGGGGAGCGCCGCGAACGGCTCGTACTTCTCGCGGGCGAGCGCGCGGAGCGGGCAGACGTAGAGCCCGGGGCCGTCGGCGGTCAGGAGCGCAAGTTGTGCGACGAGTGTCTTGCCCGAGGCGGTCGGCACCGCCGCGACGACATCGGCGCCCTCGCAGACGCCCGCGTCGACCGCCGCGCGCTGCGGCGGGTACAGTTCGCGCACGCCGCGCTCGGCGAAGTGGTCGACGACGCGTGACGAAAGCGGCAGGTCCCGGACGCGCATACGAACACGCCTTCGGCCGGATCGCTGATAAAGAGTCCGCGGCGCCCCCTCTCGAACCCGTTCGGTCGCCGACTACCCGTCGGCGTCGAAGTCTTGGAACAGCTTCTCGTAGTCCTCGTCGTCGGTCGCGACCGCGTCGCGCGACTCGTCGGCCCGCTCGCGGAGCTCGTCGATCCGACCGGTGAGCCGCTGGTACTCCTCGTTGTCCGCGAGGTCGCTGGCGCTCTTTTCGGACTCCAGCATCGCCTTCTTGGAGGTCAGCGAGAACAGCTCTTGGACCTCCGAGTCGTACTCGCCGCGCCGTAACAGCCCTTCGACGGTCTCTCGGAGCGTCTCGCTCGTGACGGGCTTGACGAGGTAGTCGTCGAACCCCATCTCGAGGATGTCGAAGTCTGGCTCGACGGCGGTGACCATCGCGACCCGACAGTCGATGCCCCGTTCGCGGACGGCCGTGAGGACCTCGTCGCCGGAGAGACCCGGCATGCGTCGGTCGAGGAGGATCGCGTCGACCTCGTCGTCGACCTCGTCGAGTTGGTCGAGCGCCTCGCGGCCGCCGTACGCGGTCCGGACGCGGTACTCGTCGCCGAGCCAAGCGGCGTACAGGTCAGCCAGATCGGGTTCGTCCTCGACCACGAGGACCAGCGGCGGTTGCTCACTCATGGATGACGGGAGCGAGGGGGTGTTCGCTCACACGTTTCGTCTCTCCGCTGGCTATATTAAAATACCTCTTCGAAGCGCCACGCTGATCGGTCGCTCGGCCGGACGCGATCGGACGAGACGCGACCGGAGTCGACGAGGCGCAGCGCGACGCGGTGGGGGGCGACCCGACAGGGACCGCGCTCGGTCGGCGGTCGGTTCCGGTTACTCGTCCGGGCTGTAGTTGGGCGCCTCGTCCGTGATCATCACGTCGTGCGGGTGGCTCTCGCTCTGGCCCGCGGTCGAGACGCGGACGAACTCCGCGCGCTCGTGGAGGTCGGGGACGGTCTCCGCGCCGACGTACCCCATCCCGGAGCGCATCCCGCCCGTGAGCTGGTGGAGCTCGGAGGCGAGGCTCCCCTTGTACGGGGTCGCCGCCTCGACGCCCTCGGGGACGAACTCCTCGTCTTCGTCCTCCTCTTTGAGGTAGCGGTCGCCGCCGCCGGACTTCATCGCGCCGACCGACCCCATCCCGCGGTACTGCTTGTACTTCTTCCCCTGCATCGTGATGACGCGGCCGGGGGCCTCGTCGGTGCCGGCGAAGTACGAGCCGAGCATCACGGCGTCCGCGCCCGCCGCGATCGCCTTGATCGCGTCGCCGGAGTACCGGATCCCGCCGTCGGCGATCACGGGCACGTCGTGCTCGGCGGCGACGTCCGCGACCTCCGCGACCGCGGTCATCTGGGGCATGCCCGCGCCGCTGACGACGCGCGTGGTACAGATAGAGCCCGGTCCGATGCCGACCTTCAGCCCGTCGGCGAAGTCGACCGCGGCCTCGGCGGCCTCGCGCGTGCCGACGTTGCCGACGACCACGTCGGCGTCGACGGTCGCTTTGATCGCCTCCGCCGAGTCGAGCACGTTGAGGTTGTGGGCGTGCGCGCAGTCGATGAAGATGACGTCTACGCCGGCCTGATCCGCCGCGACGGCGCGCTCCTCCTCGAAGGGGCCGACGGCGACCCCGGCGAGCAGGCGCCCCCGGTCGTCGCGGCCGGCGTCCTCGTGTTCGCGGCGCTGGAGGATCCCCTGCATCGTCACCAGCCCGACGAGCCGCTCGTCGCCGTCGACGATGGGGACGCGCTCGATCTTATGATCGTACATCAGTTCGAGCGCCTCGCGCGCATCGACGTCGTCCGGGGCGGTGATCACCTCGTCGGTCATCGCCTCGCGGACGGCGTCGTCCTCGCCGACTTCGAGGTAGGGCCGGATGTCGGTTCCGGAGATGATACCGAGGACCGTGTCGTCGTCGGCGACGACCGGCGCGCCGGAGACGCCCTGCCGCTCCATCACCTCGTCGGCCTCGCGGACGGTGTCGTCGGGCGAGACTGTGACGACGTTCTCGCGGCGGATGACGAGCTCGTGCGCGCGCTTGACGCGCTCGACCTCGGCGGCCGTCTCCTCGGCGGTCATGTTGCGGTGGAGGACGCCGAGGCCGCCTTCGCGGGCCATCGCGATCGCGAGGTCGCTCTCGGTGACGGTGTCCATCGCCGCCGACAGCACGGGGACGGTGAGTTCGACGTGCTTCGACACGCGCGTCGTCAGGTCCGCGTCGTCGGGCTCGACCCGACTCTCTTTCGGACGGAGGAGCACGTCGTCGAACGTCAGCGCTTCCGGGACATCGAGCTTCGCCGAGAATCGGCCAGAATCTGTCGCCATATAATCCGTCATGAACGGCCGATGAAAAGCGTTGCGAGACGGCACGGACGTGGTTGTTGCTCACATTCGAATCCCCATTATATACATGATCATGGTTATCAATCGGCCGAGACGCGATCGGTTCGAGAACGATTGAGTCCGTTCGGCCCGTCGAAGCCGCTCTGCGTCCGGAGTGAGAGCCGGAGCCGAGAGATGATCGGAGAAGCCCCGAAAGCGGCGACGGTTCCTCGTCGGAGCCGCGCGTTCACCGTGAATACGTCGTGTCATGCGGACGCGTCTCACACAACCTTTAACGCGACCGAAACACGTATATCAGGTATGGACTCCGACAGTCCCGTGAACGCGCGTATCGCCGGCCAGTCGAACGCCGACCTCGGCGTCCGCTTCACAGCCGGCAATCCGCGCAAACCCTTTACATGGGCTCGTCGGACCTCCCGCGGCGTGGACTCCGCGTGCTGGTCCCCAGACCACTGCGAGTCGCACGCGTCCCACCGCCACCCCGACGGTCAGGGCTATCGTCCCTAAATGAGCACGTCACGTCACCCGGTCGCCCTGCGATTAGAACAGCAGGTCGGGAGCGCGACGAAGTTGCTCGCGACCGTGATGGTCCTGCCGCTCATCGACGGCATCTTCCCCGCCCTCGTCGTCGCCGGCGTCCTCGGATCGGCCACCGGCGTCGTCGAGACCGGTATCCTGATCTTCGGCGGCTCCGCGACCGCTGCGGTGATCCTCGCGGAGATGGACGGGACCCGTCGGGAGATGGTCGCGTCCGTGCTACTGATCGGCGCGGTGATCATCCCGGTCGCCGCCGTCGAGGCGGCCCTCGCGCCAACTCTCCAGGAGCTGCTCAACCTGCCCGTCTTCGAGCGGTTCGCCGGGCTGGTCATCCTGACGATCGCCGCGAAGACCGCTAGCTCGGAAATCGGCGAATACCTGCCGAGCCCGGGCGTGATCATCGGACTCGGCCTCGTCGCGAGCTTCGAGCCGTCGGGGTTCGCCCTGCGGACTTCGACCGAGTACGTCGTCAACGGCACCGCGGCCGCCGCCGTGGGCGTGGCGTTCGCGCTGTCGATCGCGCTGCTGTCGCCGCACCTCCGCGGCCGCGTCGACATCGATCGGTTCCGGTTCGGCTCCGCGGTCGCGCTGGGCGTGCTCGCGCTGCCGATCCTGCTCGGCCCGTTCGACCTCATGCAGACGGAGGCGCCCGTCGCGCTCGCGGTGCTCGCGGTGACGACCCTGTTCGCGTACGACCCGAACTCGGAGGGAGAAGAGGGCGCCGCCGGGGACGACGAGGCGCCCGACGACGACGCGCCGGACGGTCCCATCGACGGCGCGGACGAGTCGGACGCCGACCCCACCGACGCCGACGAAGAGTCGGAGGAAGCGCCGAGCGAACCGCCGCTCGACGCGCCGCCTGAGGGGCCCTCCCCGATCGTCGACGACGACGTCGCCGTCCTCGCGAACGGCGGCGAGAGTCGGGACGCCGACGACGACGGGGCGGACCCGTTCACCGACGACGACTCCCGCGCGCCGTGGCTGTAAGCCCGGCGTAGCCGGCGACCGACATATCCGACGTCTGCCCCGGATCGCACGGCTCCGTGATCGCCCCGCGTGTCGCCGGGGTTTAGGTACTCGACCCCGAACGGACGGTATGTCGAACCGCGTCGTTCAGGGGCGGATGGTGACGCCCGAGAAGCTCGCAGAGCTGCTCGAAGGAGAGTCCGTGCTGGAGGCCGAACCGATCGCAGACGCCGACCGCGACTGCCCGGAGTGCGGCGGGGACGTCATCTCGGTCGGGTACATGCCGAGCGTGACCGAGTTCGTCACCGGGTACAAGTGCCAAGACTGCGACTGGAGCGACGACGACCGAGAGTAACGCCGGTCGGATCGCCGCCGTGTCGCGCGCGTTCGCTCGCCGCCGCCACGTCGTCGGATCGTCCGTGATCGAAACCCCTTTATCCGCGTTTCGGCAACGGACCAATGCGAGATCACGCGGGGCTGTGGCCAAGCCAGGCATGGCGACTGACTCCAGAGGCTTGCGCCCGGGACGACACTCCAGACTGATATACCGAGCGGCCGACTGATCATCGGTCGCGTTGACGACCCTCTGGAGTTCCGAGGCGCACCGGAGATATCAGTCGATCGGGGGTTCAAATCCCTCCGGCCCCATACCCTTGCTTCAGAGGTCCCAGTCGGCGGACTACAGTAGCTCGCTGAGTCCGTGCTTGGGAGCCGGCGTATACACGATACATATAGGAGCAGATGTTGGCAATATAGCTCATGGACGATGTCACCGTTGTCGTTCCGGCCTACGACGAGGCGGGTCGGATAGGGCCGGTCGTTCGTGATCTCGTCGACGAGTATGCCGTGCTGGTCGTGGACGACGGCTCGACGGACGCCACGGCGGCGGAGGCCGAGGACGCGGGAGCGGACGTCGTTCGACAGCCGGAGAACGCGGGCTATATCCGCGCGCTGAAACGCGGGTTCCGAGAGGCGACGTCCGAGATCGTCGTCACGTTCGACGCCGACGGGGAACACCGTCCCGAAGACGTCGACCGTCTCGTTCGACCGGTCAGAGACGGCAAGTTGGATCTGGTCCTCGGTGCCAGATCGACCATTCCGCGCCCCTCGGAACGGCTACTCAACGAACTGGCGCGGTTGAAGATCGACGTGCGGGACTCGGGTACGGGGTTTCGCGCGCTCCGTCGCGAACTGGCCGTGTCGCTCGATCTCGACACGGCCTGTACCTGTGGGACGTTCGTGTTAGAGGCGGCCGCCAACGGGACGAGGATCGGAGAGGTTCCCGCAGAGACGCGCTCGATTCAGAAACCGCGCGGGATCGCTTGGAAACACGGCAGACAGCTCTTCCACGTGCTGCGGTACCTGATGCTTGCCCCACGTCGGTCGTAGGCGCTGGACGTAGTCGCGATACGTATCGGGGACGTTGTGTCTGGATCCCTACGCGTCGACGAACGGGTTCGAGAGCTTCTCGCCCCCTCTTGTGGGCGCCGTGGTGCCTGTCCGCGACGGCGGATCGCGCTCACCGAGGCCGACGGGAGTGATCGGTCGAGACGGCTTCGACGGGTATCGACCGCGTCTCGCGAAGCGTCGGCAAAGTTCCGGTCAGCGGCGAGCCACGATCCGCCCGGCGAGCAAGCCGACGAGCGCGATCATGCCCGCCATCGCGAGGTAGATCGCCAGTCCGATCGCCTCGCCGTTCGCCCCGTTCAGGCCCGCCAGTCCTAGGAACACGACGGCGATGACGGCGTGAAGCGTGAACACGCCAGACGGGACGTTCGCGCCGAGATCGAATCCGAGGTCCATACCCTCGCTTCGGCCACCGTCGGAAAAAGTCGTCCGGTCGGACGCGCGCCATCGACGCGCTCGCCGCCGACGGGGGCGCCACACTAAAGCGACACCGACCCGAGGGGTAGCCCGATGACCGACGCCCGCTCCCGACGCGAGTGGCTCGCCGCGGTCGGCGTAGCGACGACCGCCGCCGCGGCCGGCTGTGCCTCGCTCGACAACCCGCCCGTGGACGAGCCCCGCGAGGCCCCGGACGTAGACCCCGGCGCGGGGGACGCGACGCGACAGACGATACCTCCGGGCGTGGCGCAGTTCCGCGGCTCGCTGGAGCGGTGGGGGTACTACCCGGACGAGACGGTGGCCGACGCGGTCGAAGAGGCGTGGCGGATCCCGGCGGTCAACACCGGCGACCACAGCGCGGCGAAGGCGAGCGCGGTGCCGACCCCGGACGGCGGCGTCGTCCTCCCGGGCGACACGGGGGACCTCCTCGCGATAACGACCGACGGGGACGTTCGCTGGCGCGGCGAGACCGACGCGGGAGGGCGCGGGATCCACGGGACGCCCGCGGTCGCGGACGGTCGCGCCTACGTAGGCGCGTACGACGGCGTCCTCTACGCGTTCGCGCTCGACTCCGGCGACCTGGAGTGGTCGACCGACCTCGGCGGCTCGATCGGGTCGAGCCCGCTGTACCTCGACGGGGAGCTGTACGTCTCGGTCGAGTTTCCAAACCCCGAAGGGCGGCTGTTCGCGGTCGACGCGGCGACGGGCGACGTGACGTGGGAGGAGCCCGACCACCGCCCCACCGACCACCCCCACTCCTCGCCCGCGATCTCGCTCGACGCGGGGCGGATGGTTTGCGGGTCGAACGACGGCTACCTGTACTGCTGGAGCTTCCCCGATCTGGAGTTTCAGTGGCGCTTTGCGACCGATCCGCCCGAGTTTAACGACGGCGAGATCAAGGGCCCGATCGCGACGTACGACGGCGCCGCCTTCTTCGGCTCGTGGGACTTCAGCGTGTACCGCGTCGACCTGAAGACGGGCGAGGAGGACTGGCGCTTCGAGACGGGCGACCTCTCGATGACGGGGCCCGCGATCGACCCCGAGCGCGACGTCGTGTACATGGGGAGCCACGACGACCACCTGTACGCGCTCGACGCGTCGACCGGCGAGATGGAGTGGCGCTTCCGGACCGGGCGGCCGCTCACCGGCTGCGCGACCGTCGCCGGCGACCGCGTGCTGACGGGGTCGAAGGACGGCACCCTCTACGCGCTGGCGGCAGACTCCGGCGAGGAGGTGTGGCGCGTCGACCACGACGGGTGGATCACCAGCGCGCCCCGCGTCGTCGACGGCGACATTTACTACGCCGAGCGCGCGCCGGACCCGGACGGCGGCGACGCCGACGGCGGCGGCTACAAGCTCGTCGCCGCGGAGTGAGCAGGCCCGCGGCGGCCCCGCGACGCTACGACCCCGGCTCGCCGGGTAGGTCGAACACGTCCTCGACGCGCGCGTCGAACTCGCGCGCGATGCGCCAAGCCAGCTCTAAGGAGGGGTTGTACTCGCCCTTCTCGACGTAGAGGATCGTTTGCCGGGTCACGTCGACGCGGTCGGCAAGTTCGGCCTGCGTCAGCTCCGCCCCTTCTCGGAGTTCGCAGATACGCGTCTCGAACTCCACGGTTACGCCTCCACGCCCCGGCGCCGGACCCAAGCCCGCGTGCCATGGGCGACGGAGGAGACGCAAATCGCGACGGCGGCCCACACCACCACGACGCGAGCCTGCGCGTAGGCGGTCTCCGCGACGCCGGCGATCCCGCCCGTCGCCTCCAAGACAGATCCGAGGAGGAAGACGGCGAGCGAGGCCCCGAACAGCAGCACCGCGGCACGGCTCGCGGCGGTTCGAGTGATTTCGCGGGTGCGCTCGTCGGTCGGCGTGTGACCGACGCGGTCGGCGAGCGTCCGGCTAGCCGGGAAGAACGCGACGAACAGCACCGCGCCGCCGGCGAGTAACGGAGCCGATTCGCGGGCCAGACCGAGGTTGAGAATCAGTACCGTTACGAGCATGTGAACGGCCCGTCCGATGCGGTAGCGCGCCTGAGGTCGCATAAGGTGGTCACCTCTGGATGTTAATTTGACCTAACGTTATATATTTCTTACTTCGCTTACCCGCGCGTGACCCGTCGCTCGCGAGGGTTGAACGACGTTTGGGCGGAGGACGCGAACTCGGAGAGCGAAGCGTCGAGTCGGGGTCGCCGGACGAGCGACCGGTCGGGGGGTGTCGGTTACAACACGTCGCCGATGCGGACCGGTTCGCCGTCCAGTTCCGGGTCCTCGGCGACGATCGTCAGCACCTCGTGGTCGGTGACGTCGCGGTAGGACTTCCCGGTCGCCTCCTCGATCAGCGTCTTCTCCAGCTCGAACTCGGTCCCCTCGTAGACGACGTCGACCCCGCGGTCGGTGAACGTCAGGTCGGTGCTCATGCCAGCTGCTACTCCGCACGAGGGCATAAGCGGCACGCACTCCGGAGGCGACGGCGACGCACCCTGTCGCCGGGAGTACCCGCGGCGGGCCGGGCGCGTCGCCGTCAGATCACCTTACACGCGGCGTCGTGTCCAGACTCGCAGAGCTGTTCGAGCGTTTCGCACGCCTGGTCGTTCCCGTTCGCGCAGAGTCGCCGAGCGAGCGCGACCGTCGCGGCCGAGGCGGCGTCGCTGTCCGGCTCGTTTTCGCCGTCGGCGCGGTCGGCGGCGGCAGTGGCGTCGGAGCGATCCATGCCGCGTGCCCG
>NZ_NEWI01000010.1:0-36992 GCF_002135005.1 Halorubrum sp. SD612
CGGTGGTGTTTTCGGGGATGTAGACGAACGAGCCGCCCGACCAGATGGCGCCGTGAAGCGCCGCGAACTTGTTGTCGCTCGGGGGGACGCACTTCGTCATGAAGTGCTCGCGGACGAGTTCTTCGTGCTCCTGGACGGCCTTGTCCATGTCACAGAAGATGACGCCCTTCTCCTCCCACCGCTCCTGCATGTTCTGGTAGACGATCTCGGACTCGTACTGCGCGCCGACGCCCGAGAGCGCGTTCTTCTCCGCCTCCGGGATACCCAGCTTGTCGAACGTGTCCTGGATCTCCTCGGGGAGGTCTTCCCAGCTCTCGGCGCCGCCGCGGGCCTCGATGTCCGGGCGGATGTACGGTACGATCTCGTCGATGTCGATCTCGGAGAGGTCCGGCTGGCCGGGCCAGTCGGTCGGCATCGGCATCTCCTGGAACTGCTCGAGCGCGCGCAGGCGTCGCTCCAGCATCCACTCCGGTTCGTCCTTGTCCTCCGAGATGACGCGGACCGTCTCCTCGGTGAGACCCTTCTCGGTCTGGAAGGCGGACTTCTCCTCCTTCTTGAACTCGAAGCGAGCCTCGGTGTCTGTCTCCTTGAGGTCGTCCTGTTGTGAACTCATAGTGTATTGTTACTGATTCCCGTGTTTACGTGTGTCGCGTGCCCACATTCGGTTACGCCGCCTCGTAGGCGTCTTCGCGGACCCAGTCGTACCCCTCGTCCTCGAGCTTCTCGGCGAGCTCCGCGCCGCCGCTCTTGACGACTTCCCCGTCGAGCATGACGTGGACGTGGTCGGGCTCGACGTAGTCGAGGATGCGCTGGTAGTGCGTGATCTGGAGGACGCCCGTGCCCTGCTCGTCGCGGAGCGCGTTGATCCCCTTCGAGACGTCTTTCAGGCGGTCGATGTCGAGCCCCGAGTCGATCTCGTCGAGCACGGCGACGCTCGGCTCCAGCATCGCGGCCTGGAGGACCTCGTTCTGCTTCTTCTCGCCGCCGGAGAACCCGGCGTTGAGGTAGCGCTGCATGAACTTCTCGTCCATGTCGAGGAGCTCCATCTTCTCGGAGAGAATCTCCTGGAACTCGGCGACGCCGATCTCGCCGTCGTCGGCGGGGCCCTCCATCGGGGAGGTCTCGTACCCCTCGTCGTCGTCCTCGGCCTCGGCCTCGGCGGCCTCCTCCTCCTCGTCTTCGAACAGCTCCTCGCGCTCGTCCGCCTTCGCGTTGAGCGCCTGTCGGAGGAAGTTCGTCATCGTGACGCCCTCGATCTCCGCGGGGTACTGGAAGCCGAGGAAGATGCCGAGCGCGGCGCGCTCGTTCGGCTCCAGCTCTAGGAGCTCCCAGTGATAGTCCTCGTCGTCGAGGTCGACGTCCACGTCGGTGACGTCGGCCTCGTCGAGGTGGAGCAGAATCTCACCGCCGGTGACCTCGTAGGCGGGGTGGCCGGCGATCACTTTCGCGAGCGTCGACTTCCCCGAGCCGTTCGGTCCCATCAGCGCGTGGATGTCGCCCGACTCGACGGTCAGATCGACGCCGAGAAGGATGCGTTCGCCGCCCTCTTCCGCCACTCGTGCGTGAAGATCGTTGATTTCGAGAGTAGCCATATGTATTCTCGTGCCTCGTACATCGATAGTGGGGGTTGAGGGGGTTAATGGTTACGCATCTCCCCGTCAAAAATCGCATATCGACCAAGAAATTTTCTAGCAATCGAAAACTGCTTTCCAGAGAGTGCGTTCGCGCTCGTCGGCAGTCACATGAACGAGCCGAGTCCGGTCTGTTCTTGCCCCGTCTTCACCTCCTCCCACGACATCCCGAGCGCCTCGATCACGCGCTCTATCGGCCCCTTGAGCGTCTTGTCCAGCATCTTCTCCCAGTCGACCTCGAACTCCTCGGGCACCTGATCGGCGTACTCGAAGCAGATCACGTCCGGGTCGCGCTTGAACTCCCCGTACAGGGGGTCGCGCTGGGGGTCGAGCCCTTCCTCCTCCTCCATTCGCGTCCAGAAGTCCGGGTGGACCTTCTCGATGTACAGCCGCTTCGGCTTCGACCCGCTCCCGAAGTTCGTCCCGAGCATGCGGTTGGCGTACTTCGCGCCGCGGACCTGCGCGGTCGGCGTGTCGTAGGCGTCGAGCTGCTTGCCGATCCCGCCGGGGATCCCGATCTCGTCGAGGTCCACGTCGCCGTCGAGCACCCGCGCGATGACGCCTTCGAGGTACGACTTCACCTCCTCCATGTCCTCGTCGATGTCGTCGCCGGTGACGATCGTCTCGATGACGTTCTGTTGGACCTCCTTCGTGATCCCGGCGATGTCCGAGCGCTTGTACTCGAAGCCGGTGATGTCGATGTCGTCGACCTCTTTCCCCTCCTTCCAGACGATGTGGCCCGCGTACCGCTTCTTCTTGCCCGCCTGGAAGAAGCGCCGGTAGAGCTTCTCGAACTCGATCTCGAAGCGGTGCTCGTCGGCGTTGAGCTCGTCGCGCGCGAAGTCGTCGTAGCGCTCGTTGATGTGATCCTCTATCTCGAAGGAGGTCTCGATCGCCTCCCGCTCAGACATATCAGAAAGAGACAACATAACCGAGTCGGTGTCACCATAAGCTACCTGATAATTAAGCTCTTCTGCCGCCTCCTCCGTGAAGTCGATGACCTCGCGACCGGTCGCAGTAACGGCTGCCGCGCCCTCTTTGTCGTAGAGGCGGAACCGATCCCATCCCGTAACCCCATATAACGAGTTCATAATAACCTTGACAGCTCCCTGCTGCCGGTCGTACTGCTCGTACGGCTCGGTGCCCGGGTCGTGGTCGTTCCGGAGCGCCTTTTTCTCCTCGCGCTCGGAGAGCAGCTCGTCGACCATCTCGCGCATGATCCCGTCCGGCTCCTTCCGGAAGTGGGTCCCGTTGGGCGCGACGTACGTCTCGCCGCCGTACTCGTCGGGGTCAACCTTCGTCTCCGGGCCGGCGTTGATCGTCACCATACACATCGGGTAGAGGCTCTTCAGGTCCTGGACCGTCACCATCTCCTTGACGCCCGTGATCGGGTCGAAGACGGCCCCGCCCTCGAACTCCTCCGACTCCTGTTGGCCCTTCGTCGGGAGCGCGAACTTCCCGAACGCCTTGTGGAGGACGTACATGTCGACGGTGTCGCCCGGCGTCGGCGCGTCCTCGATCTTACAGCCGACGAAGGTGCGCACCTCGTCCCAGAACGCGATCACGTCCTGCTTGCGGTCGATCTCCACGCACAGCTCCACGTCGCGGATGCTGTACTCCAGTAAGCGCTCGGGGTCCTGCTCCCAGAGGTCGCCGATGTCGCCCGTGTAGCGCTCCTTACCGACGCCGAGCTCGCGCTCGCCGACCGCGTCGAGGCGGTACGACTCCAGCTCGGTGAACATCGTGCGTTTGTAGGCGTACAGCAGGTCGAAGACGACCCGCCCCTTCACGTCCGGGCCGCCCCAGCCGGAGCGCCACACCTCGCCGATCCGGGAGAGCCGGTCGACGTCGAGGTCGTACTCGCTCCCGTCGTCGAGCACCTCCAGCCGGTCGAGGACGTACGGCGCGTCGAAGTCCTCGAAGTTCCACCCGGTCAGGAGGTCCGGGTCGGTGTCGTCGATGTACTCGACGAACGCGTCGAGCATCGCGGCCTCCTCGTCGAACGTGCGGACCCTGAAGTCGACCTCCGCGCCGTCGCCGACGATCCCCTCGTACTCCGGGAGGTCTTCCGGCGGGGGAACCTCGGCCTCCGGCGCGTCGTACAGCCAGACGACGTACTCGTCCTCGTAGGAGTCGTGGCTGGTGAGACAGATGATCGGCTCCTCGCCGTCCTCGGGGAAGCCGCGGCGGTCGTCCACCTCGATATCGAAGGTGTTCACGCGCAGGTCGGCGTCGACCTCGGCCGGTTCGAGGTGCCCCTCGTGGACCTGAATCGTCTCTTCCCCGTCGTCGAGGCGCCGCTCCTCGACGCGGATGCCGCCGTTGATCCCGTTGTCGATCAGGAAGCGGTTCGGGAAGAGGATGTCCGCCTCGAAGCTGGTCGCGAAGTCGTTGCGGATGTTCCCCACGTCGCGCGGGGTCCGGGTGACGATCCGGGTGAGCGGCTCGCCGCGGATGCTCTCGTAGGGCTCGCCGTCGGGGCCCGCCTCGCGCGTCCCGATCACCACGTCGTACTCATCGACGGGGTCGCGGTCGAGGTCGGCCGTCGGGACGTAGAAGTACGGCTCGACGCCCAGCACGCGGAGGTGTTCGACCACGTCGTGGTCGGCGTCCTCGACGTGTTCCGCCGGTCGCCGGCCGAACACATGGACGACCGGGTACTCGTCGCTGCCGTACCCCTCGACGGCGTAGTCGATCTGGGTGATCATCAGTTCGACGGTCCCCGTCGACTCCGGGAACTTCGCCTCGTCCACGTCGACCACGTCGTTCACGTGGCCCCGTCCGCCCCCGGCGACGACGGCCGCCTCCTGCGCGGCCAGCTCCTCCCGTTCGGTGTCCGTGTCGCCGTCGGCCTCGCCGTCCGCGTCCCCGGCCGACGAGAAGTCCGACAGCCCCGACTGAGTCATATCCGTCCTTCGGCGTCACCCGGCTAAAAAACACGGCTTTCGGGTGCGGCGAGGTATCCCGCCACGGAAAGGCATATATTGTGTGACTTCTTACCACGGCCCATGTCTTCGGACCCACGTTCCGGACCCCAGGCGGCTCGCCCGGCCGACTCCGACGCGGTCGACGCCGAGGTGGAGGTGTACGAGGACGACGGGAACGTGGTGCTTTTCGACGCGACGAACCCCCTCGCCTGGGTCGAAGCGAGCCGAACGGTGCGGCTCGCCGACGCGCTCTGACCGGCCCGCCGACCCCGCGCGCTCCGTCCGTCTCCTCCCGTAGCCGCGGCGTCGCCCGGACGGAACCCCTTTGCCCCGGCCCGGCGTAGGTGCGGGCGTGTTCAGCCTCGACGAGGACGACGAGGGCGAGATCTCCGTCGGCGAGAGCTCCGACGCCGAGCGGGAGATGACGCCCGACATCCCCAAAGCCCCGTCGGTGAAGACGTTCGACGACGGCGGCGACTTCGAGGGGGCGAGCGACGTCGACCAGGGGACCCTCCGCGCGTTCGTCGTCGCCGTCGTCTACGCCAACGCCGCCGTCCTCCTCGTCGCGCTCGGCCCCATGGTGTGGTTCTTCGAGGGGTGGTCGCGGGCCGGCCCGGCGCTGCTCGTCGCCGGTCTCCTCGCCGGGGTCCGAACGTACCAGACGTACCGGTCGTGGCGGCGCTCGCAGGACGAGGCCGACGAGTCGGAGTCGGATCCCCTCGAAGAGGCCGATGACACTGATGCCGACTCCACCGCTGATCCCCCGGAAGCGTAATGTCCGACGGGGCGCTGGTTCGACCATGCAGACGGTCCGCGACGGCGACGGCGAGACGTACCTCCTCGTGAAGCGATCCGCCGAGTCGAGTCGCGTGCGCGACCCCGCGACCGGCGCGGAGCGGTACGTCGACAACGAGGAGCTCAGCGTCGTCGACGGCGAGTCGCCGCTCGCGACCGCCGCTTCGGGCGTGCCGGAGCCGGTCCGCCGGACGCTCGGGGCGGTCCGCGACGACCGCTCGCTCGGCCTGCTCGCCGTGGTCGCCGACGAGGGACCGATCGCCGCGATCGACCTCCTCGACGCGGCCGACATGTGCGAGTCCGACCTTCTCGGGACGCTCACGGAGTTCCGTGCGGCGGGACTGGTCGACGAGGCCGAGGTCGCGGGGCGACGCGGCTACGAGGCGACCCCGGTCGCGGCCGAGGCGCTGGGGCTGTTGCGGGACGGGTCGGCGGACGAGGGCGACGAGGTTGGTGAGGGCGACGGCGACTGATATCTCACATATAACCGCGATCTGCGGCCGGCTGCGGCTGTTCGCTTATAAATTGTTGATCTAGATCGACGGCGAACAGCTCAAAGCCCCGGCCGCGAGGCTGCCCCTTTGAGCCCCACCCGACCGCGACCGCACGGCACCTCACGCCTCCCCAGCCTCGTCGGGCGCGTCCTTCGGGCTCCCTTCGGTCGCCCTCGGAGCGCCCGACTCCCTCGCGCGTGCTCCTCGCGGCCGCCGGTGGCGGCCGCTCGCAGGCACGCGCCGACGTGGAGGTGCGAGCCGTCGCCGCCGTCCCTCTCAGCGGCGGCGTCGCCGCGGGCTTCTACCGTTCCTGCCGCCGTCTGATATTTATAAAAAGACCCGGTGAAGCGGCGGTGACGCTCAGTCGTCCGCGAGCGACGCGACGTCGAGCTCCGCCGCGTCCTCCCGGCGGACGGTCGAGCGGTTCGAGCGCGGGTCCTTCTCGACGGTGACCAGCTCGTCGGCCGCGCCCACCAGCTCGTCGTCGTGGCTCACGATGACGATCTGGCGCACGCCGAACCCGCGCATCTCCTCGACCAGCCGGACGAGCCGCGAGACGTGCCCGGAGTCGAGGAACACCGTCGGCTCGTCGAGGATGAGCGGCGGCGTCGGCGCCGCGCCCTCGATCCCCTCCGAGAGCAGCCGGTAGATCGCGCAGCGCAGCGAGAGGTTGAAGAGGGCGCGCTCCCCGCCGGAGAGCTGCTCGGGGTCGAGCGGCTCGCCGTCCTTCTGGTAGACGGTGAGGACGTACTCGCCGTCGAGCTCGATGTGCGAGTAGGCGTCGTTCCCGTAGACGAGCTCGAACGTCTCGTTGAGCGTGCGCTCCAGCTCGGTGACGTTGCGCTGGCGGAGCTCCGCCCGCAGGTCGCCGTACATCGTCTCCAGCTCGCTCGTCTCTTCGTGGAGCGTCTCGAGCGCGTCCACCCGATCGCCGAGCGCTTCGCGCTCCTCCCGGAGCCCCTCTAGCTCGCGGATGTCGCCTTTCACTCCGCCGATCGCGTTCTGAAGCTCCTCTCTCCGCTCGTCGAGTCGCTCGAGCTCGCCGGCGACCCTCTCGAGGTACTCCACCGCCTCTTCCTTCCGCTCTTTCGCCGTCTCGACGGCGGACTCGTCGACGGCGTCGGCGAGCTCGTCGCGCCGCTCGCGCTTGTCCGCCAGTCGGTCGCGCCGCTCGTCGTTCACCTCCGCCAGGTTCTCGCGCTTCTCGCGGCGCCGCTCGATCTCGTCTTCGGCGTCCGCGATCGCCGACAGGCGCTCCTCGACCGCCGTCACCGCCTCACGGGCGTCCGCGACCGCCTCCAGATCGGCTTCGAGTTCCTCGACGCGCGCCGCGGCGGCCTCCGCCTCCTCGCGCTTCTCCGCGGCGACCTCACGCGTGTCCTCGGCCTCAGCGCGGAGCTCGGCGGCGCGCTCGCGTTTCTCCGCGGCCTGCTCGCGCTTCCGCTCCGCCGCCGCGCGCTTCTCCTCGGCGCGCTCTTCGAGGGTCGCGATCCGCTCGTCGATCTCGTCGAGTCTGTCCGCCGCGCTCGCGAGCTCGTCCAACTCCGCGACCTGCTCGTCGAGGTCGCCCTCGCGCTCGCGGGCGGCCTCCAGCTCGGATTCGAGCTCCGCCACTCGCTCGCGATCCTCGTCGATCCCGCTCGCGTGCGGCGAGTCCTCGACCGACTGGCCGCACTCCGGGCACTTCCCGGCCGCGAGCAGCGCCTCCGCCTCCTCGACGCGCTCGCGGGCGTTCTTCAGCTCCGCCGACAGCTCGGCGATTCGCTCGCGGATTTCTCCCCGCTCGTCGCGCAGCGTCTCGCGCTCGTCGGCGACGCCGTCGCGGTCGACGTCGGCGGCCGCGAACCGTTCGCGGAGCTCCGCCGCCTCCTCGCGGAGCGTCCCGATCGACGACTCGCGCTCCGCCGCCTCCTCCGCCGCCGTCTCGGCCTCGTCGTCGAGGTCGTCGGCCTCGGACTCGATCTCCTCCGCGCGCTCGGTGCGGTCGTCGGCCTTCCCGGCGAGGTTCGTCGCTTGGTTCCGCAGCCCCTCGGCGTTCACCCGCGCGTCGTCGAGGTCCGTGCGGACCGATTCCTCACGGTCGTCGAGTTCCGCGCGCCGGTTCGCGACGGCCGCCTCGGTCGGCGCGTCGAGGCCGGCGTCGTCGAGTCGGTCGTCGATCGCGGCCTCGACCTCGGCGATCCGCTCGCGGGCCTCGCCGATCGCGTCGCGGTGGTCGTCGCGATCGCGCTCGGCCTCCCGGATCGCGGTCTCGATCTCGTCGATCTCGGCCTCCACCGACTCCAGTTTCTCCCGCTTTTCCGCGTGGGTCTCCAGCGTCTCCGCGGCCGCGTCGCGCGTCTCCTTCGCCTGCTCGCGCTGGGCCTCGTACCGGTCGATGTCGTCGGTGACGTCGCCGAGCTCGCCCTCAAGCTCGTTGAGCCGCGCGTGGAGGTCGCGGTCCTCCTTCGCGGCGATCTGCTCGTCGAGCTGGTCGAGCCGCCCGCGGCGGTTCTCCAGCACGTCCTCGACGCCGAGCCGGGCGTCACCGGCGCGCTCGCGGTACTCCTCCAGCTTCCCGAGCTGGAGGAGGTCGTCGATCGTGTCCTGCCGCTCCCGGGGGGTCGCGTTGATCAGCTTGTTCACCTCGCCCTGCCGGACGTACGCGCAGTTGACGAACGCCTCGGCGTCCATGCGCAGCAGTTCGGTGACGAACTCGCGGACGGCGCGCGCGCCGTCGCGGGCCACGTCGCTCCCGTCGGTCGACTCGAGCGTACACTTGTGGTCGATCCGACCGTCGTACGATTTGAGTCGCCGCTCGACCCGGTAGGAGACGCCGTCGTGGGTGAACCACAGTTCGACCTCCGTCTTCTCCTCGCCGTTCGTGATGACGTCTCCGAGGGTCCCGTCGAGCGCCTTCGACCCGTACAGCGCGAAGAAGCAGGCCTCAAGCAGCGACGACTTCCCGCTGCCGTTGAGCCCGTGGATCACGGTGACGCCCTCGGTCAGCCGCAGGTCGGCGTCGCCGTACGGCTTGAAGTTCGCGAGGCGGACGCGGTCGAACTTCACAGGTAGTCCTCCATGGAGACTTGGCCATCCGTCGACGCCGGGTCGGAGTCCTCGGGCTCCGCGGCCTCCGGCTCGGTGTTTGGCTCCGTCGGCTCCGACGCGTCGCCGTTCGGTTCGGCTCCGCCGCCGTCCCATTCGTCTCCGTCGGCGTCCGATTCGGCTCCGTCGCCGCCGGCCTCGACGGCGTCGAACGCGTCGAGATCACCGTCTCCGTCCACCCGCTCCTCGACCCTGCGTTTCACCGTCTCGCGGACGTTCGCGTCGGAGACGGTGTCCTCGCGGACCGTGCGCTCCACGTCGCGCGCGGCGGTCGAGAGCGCCATCTCGTCGAGTCGGTCGCGGACCGCGTCCTCCGGGTCGGCGAAGCTCACGTCCACCTCGCCGTCGGCGTCGACCTCGCGTCGGTCGACGACGCGCGCGATGAGCGCGCCCTCGTCGGTCGCGAACTCCTCGACGGCAGCCGGCGTCACCGGGTCACCCTCCCCGGTGATCTCCACGTGGACGACCGCCTCCGCGAGGTCGAACTCGCGCACGCGCTCGCGGACCTGCGACTCGCCCTCGCCCTCGCGCAGTTCGACGGAGACGAAGACGAACGGGCGCGTATCGAGCGCGCGGCGCCGGATCTCCACGCGGTCGTCGCCGCCCGCCGTGTCGGCGTCGAAGACGACGAGGTTGTATCCGCGGCCCTCGCGTTCGCTCGCGCTCGCGCGCTCCGTCGACCCGGGGTACGTGACCCACGTGTCTGCGACCTCGGCGGTGTCCGGGGTGTGGTTGTCGCCGAGGAGCATCGCGTCGAAGGCGACGTCGCTCTCCGTCAGCACGGTCTCGGTGTCCCAGTCGGCGTAGCCGAACGGCTCGAAGAGACCGTGCGCGACCAAGGCGGCGTAGTCGGCGTCGTGGTCGGCGAAGGCGTAGTCGAGGTCGTCGCGCCGCGAGACGGGGACGTGGTCGAGGCCGTAGAAGGCGGTGTCGCCCACGACGACCGGCTCGTCGCCGAGCCGGGTGGCGAGCCCCAGCCGCTCGAAGAGATCGAGCCACTGGCCGCCTCGCGTCGACTCGTGGTTACCGACGACCGCGAGGAAGGGGATTCCGGCGTCGTCGAGCCGACGGAGGACGGAAATCGTCCCCATCAGGTCTTGGAGGTCGGGCCGGCGGTCGTGGAAGAGGTCGCCCGCGTGGACGACCGCGTCGACGCCGCCGTCGACCGCGTCGTCGACCACGGCCTCGAAGGCGTCGAGGAAGTCCTGGCGTCTGACCGGCGAGTGGTACTGCGAGTACCCGATGTGGGTGTCGCCGGTGTGGATCACCCGTGTCATCTGTCCGCGTCTTGGCCGGTGTCCGGCTTAGGGATTCCGGGGCCGGAGCGGAAGTGATCGCGCTCGGCGCCGCCGGCTCGGTCGCCGATGCTGTCTCGGTCGGCGTCGCTCCCGGCGTTCGCCTCGCGGTCGTTTCCGGGGGCGTCGCCCGCTGCCGCCCGCCGGAACGACCGGTACGCGGCGAGCGCGTCGCGCCCCCGCTCGACGGCGGCGTCGTCGTCCGCGCGGTCCGCGGCGTCAATCGCTTCCGCCAGCCCGTCGAGCCCGATCGCGTCGACGAATCCGGCCGCGCGCCGGAGGTCGGATCGCGCGGCGTCCGCCTCGTCGATCACGGCGACGTACGGACGTCTCGCGGTGTCGGTTCGAGTCGCGAGCGCGGCCAGCGCGCGCTTGACGGCGGTAGTCGAGACCACGGGACGACTGCCGCGGTATCGCCGATAAATCGTCGCACGCTGGCGGTCCGGGCGTCAGCGTCGGCGGCGGATCGGGCGGTCCGCGCTCAGATCCCCAGCGAGTACAGCCGCTTGCGGGCGTCAGTGAAGGAGAACCGCGAGTCGACGACGTCCTCCTCCTCGAGCCGCGACAGCGCGTACCGGACCGTCCGGGGCGGGAGCAGCGTCTCCTCGGCCAGTTCGCTCTGCGTCAGCGTGTCGTTGTAGTCTAACACCTTCGCGACCAGCTTGGCGCTCGGCGGCAGGTCGCGAACGGCCGCCCAGCGGTCCGCGGTCCCGTCGTCGGCGGTGACGGCGTCGGTCGTGCTCATTCGTATACCGATCCTTGGCATGCCGGATAATAATATTTACTATCCATTTTGATTACTAAAGAGAATTATTACCCGTCAAACCTGCGAATCAGCGTAGACCCGGACCGCCGTCGTTCGGTGGTTCGCCGGCGGTACGGCCGCCATCGTGCCCCCACCCGAAGCCTCTTATCCGCGAGACCCTTTAATAAACACAATGAGCGATACGGTCGACGACGTCGACATGCCTTACGAGGGCTCGGCGTCGAAACAAGAGAAGATCGACTCCTTACAGGAGCGGCTCGACGTCCTCGAGTCGCAAAACGAGGAGATGCGCGACAAACTCCTCGACGCCAACGCGGAGAACAACAAGTACCAGCAGAAGCTCGAGCGGCTCACTCACGAGAACAAGAAGCTGAAGCAGTCCCCGCTGTTCGTGGCGACGGTCCAAGAGATAACGCCCGACGGCGCCGTGATCAAACAGCACGGGAACAACCAGGAGGCGCTCACCGAGATCACCGACGAGCTGCGCGAGCAGCTCGACCCCGACGACCGCGTCGCGGTCAACAACTCGCTTTCGGTGGTCAAGAAGCTGGAGAAGGAGACTGACGTCCGCGCCCGCGTGATGCAGGTCGAACACTCCCCGGATGTCACCTACGCCGACATCGGCGGGCTCGAAGACCAGATGACGGAGGTCCGCGAGACGGTCGAGATGCCCCTCGAACACCCCGACATGTTCGAGGACGTGGGCATCACGCCCCCGAGCGGCGTGCTGCTGTACGGCCCGCCTGGCACCGGAAAGACGATGCTCGCGAAGGCGGTCGCCAACGAGACGGACGCGACGTTCATCAAGATGGCCGGCTCCGAGCTGGTACACAAGTTCATCGGCGAGGGCGCGAAGCTGGTCCGGGACCTGTTCGAGGTCGCCCGCGAGAACCAGCCCGCCGTCCTCTTCATCGACGAGATCGACGCCATCGCCTCGAAGCGGACGGACTCGAAGACTTCGGGCGACGCCGAGGTCCAGCGCACGATGATGCAGCTACTCAGCGAGATGGACGGCTTCGACGAGCGCGGCGAGGTCCGCATCATCGCCGCCACCAACCGCTTCGACATGCTCGACCCCGCGATCCTCCGTCCCGGCCGCTTCGACCGGCTCATCGAGGTTCCCAAGCCGGAGACCGAGGGCCGCGAGATCATCTTCCAGATCCACACCCGCAACATGAACCTCGCCGACGGGGTCGACTTCGCGGAACTCGCCGAGCTGACACCGGACGCCTCCGGCGCCGACATCAAGGCGATCTGTACTGAGGCCGGGATGTTCGCTATCCGCGACGACCGCACGGAGGTCACGCTCGACGACTTCCTCGAGGCCCACGAGAAGCTCCGGCAGGACGAGGAGACGAACGCCGACGACTCGCTGGCGTTCGCCTGAGACCCGGACGACCACAGATCGAGACCCGCCGATCGCCGTTTTCACCCCTCGGGCGTTGACGAAAGCGCCTCGCTACAGCGCCGTGACGGCTAGGTACGGGACGACGAAGACCAGCAGGAACACCAGTCCGACCGCGATACCGTAGCCGGCGCCGACGCCGGCGAGCGCGAGCCACCCGTCGTCGAGCGCGTCAGCGATGTACATAGCGGAGGGATCGCCGCCCGGAACTTAAATCCGCACGCTCACGTCCGGCGTGGACGCCTCGCCCCGCCGGCCCGCCGCGCCGATCGCGGTCACACGTCCCCGGCCATCGCCCGGAACAGCCCGTCGGCGAGGGCGTCGCGGTCGACGGTCTTCGGCTCCTCCCCGGTGGGGTCGAGCTCCGGTTCGATCGTGCCGCCGCCCATCCGGGAGTGCCCCCCACCGTTCCCGTTGTCGACGTCGTCCAGCACGGCCGCTATCGCGTTACCCATGTGGACCCGGTCGTCCCGCGAGCGTCCCGAGAGGTGGACGGTCTTGTCCCGCTCGCCGATCACCACGACCGCGCTGACTCCTTCCAGCTGGATGAGTTCGTCCGCGGCCTGCGGGATCGCGTCCACGTTGTTCACGCCGCCGACGTCCGCGACCGCGAACGACCCCTCGATGCGACGGCCAGCGATCGCCCGGGCCTTCACCTCTAGCACCTCCGCGTCGACCGCCGGGTTCGCGATCCGGTCGAGCCGGTCCTGATCGACGCCCGGATAGAGGTACGCGGCTGCCGCGAAGTCGGGCTCGCTGGCGCCGACGGTGAGGTGTTTCGTGTCGGCCAAGATCCCGTACAACAGCCCGGTCGCCGTGTCTGTCGACAGCGTCAGGTCGCTCCCGGTCTCGCTCGCGTGTTTGTCCGGCGGGACGGGGACCGCGCCGTTGTCCTGAAAGTACTCGGCGACGACCGACGCGCTCGCGCCGTAGTCGGTCCGTACGTCGGTGAACGATCCACCGGCGCCGTCGCCGGGGTGGTGATCGACGACGGCCATCGGCAACACGCCGTCGGCGCCGGCAAACCCCCGCGGCTCGTTGTGGTCGACCAAGACGACCGATTCCGACGCGAGGTCGCTCACGTGTTCGATCGGCTCCAGTTCCAAGTCGAGGACCGTCCGGAACGCCCGGTTCTCCTGATGACGGATCTGACCGGGGTACTGGACGGTTGCGTCGACGTCCACCTGATCGGCGAGCGAGGCCACGCCGACTGCGGCCGACATCGCGTCGGGGTCCGGGTTCGGGTGCATCAACACCGTTATCTCGTCCTCGTCGGCCAGCAGCCGGCGGAACCTGACCCCAGGCGTCCGGCGGGCACGGAGCACGACGAGCCCCACGGCGACGACGATCAGGACGATGAGCGCCCCGGCGACGGCGATCTCCGGGTTCTCCCGGACCATTGCCTCCGCCTGCGAGAGTCGGTCGCCGACCGCGCTCATCGCTCGCATGCGTTGTGTCGAGTCGCTCCCGACACATGAAGGTTCGTTACCGTTCTGACGGAGTGAAACCGACGGAACCGACCGCGGTCGGACGACGATGGGCCGAACCGGCCGCTGTCCGTCCGAGACGCGCTACTCGGTCCGCGTCCGGTACGCTCGCACCGCGTCGCGGTAGCCGGACCGGAACGTGGGATGAGCGAACTCGTAGCCGAGCTCGCGGAGCAGCGCGTTCGAACAGCGCTTGCTGGTTCGGATCCGGCGCTCCGCGGCCGCCGAGAGGTTCCCCGCCGCGATCCGCTCGTCCTTCGACAGCTTCTCCGGGCGCCGGACGCCGCAGGCGTCCGCGAGCCAGTCGGCGAACACGTGCTTGCCGACCGGCTCGTCGTCAACGACGAGGACGACGCGGTCGCGTGCGCGGTCCGTCTCCAGCAGATGTCGAATCGATCCCGCGGCGTCGTCGCGGTGGACCATGTTCAGGTAACCGGCCGTCACCGGGCCATCCACGTACCGATCCAGCCGGTAGCGTTCCGGCCCGTACAGCCCCGCGAACCGGACGACGGTCCCGTCGATCCCGGCGTCGGCCGCGCGCTCCGTCGCGATCCGCTCGGCCTCGGCGAGGACGCGGGTCTTCTCCGTGGTCGGGTCGACCGGCGTCTCCTCGTCGACCCACCCGCCGTCGTGGTCACCGTACACGCCCGTCGAGGAGGTGTACACGAGCCGGTCCGGCGGCGCGGCCCGCGAGCCGTACTCGTCGACGACGTTCGCCAAGCCGTCGACGTACACTTCCCGGGCCGCGTCGGCACCGCGGCCGCCGGAGCTGGCCGCGAAGACGACCGCGTCCGCGTCCGGTAGCGCCGAGAGCGACTCGGGATCGGTCGCGTCCGCCCGGACGGCCTCGACCCCGGAGCCGACCGCGTCGACCGCGTCGAGGCCGGCGTTTGACCGGCGGACACCGACGACCTCGTGGCTGCGGGCGTCGAGCTGTTCCGCCAGCGCCAGCCCGACGTAGCCGCAGCCGACGACGACGACTCTCATGGCTTCCGACGCTCGATGACCGCGAGTATCTCCGCGAGCTGGCCAAGAGTTAATCTGGTCCGCCCCTCCAGCGCCTGTTGGACCTCCTGCCCGGTGAGGTCGGCGTCGATCCGCGCGGCGATCGCGTCGACGTCGAGGACGGCGGTCGCCATCCCCATCAGGAGGTGATCGCGCACCTCCGCGACCATCGCGTCGGCGTCGCGCCCCGGCTCCGCCGCCGCGAGGACGGCCGCCGCGTCCGCGAGCGAGAGCGCCGCGACGTCCCCGTCGCGGACGGCGCTCGCGTCCGCTTCCGTCAGGCCGACCTCGCCGACGAGCCGGTCGCCGTCGACGCCCGACGCGGCCTCCGTGACCAGCGTCTCGAAGGCCGCGAGTAACTCCGCCGCCGCCGGTTCGTCCGCGTCGACGTCGGGCCCGCTTCCGCGGTCGTCAACGACCTCGTGGAACATACTCCCTCTGGGTCGCGCCGTCGCAAAACGCCTGCGGTCGGTCGCGTCCCGGCGCTTCGCCGCCCGCGTTCTCCCTCCCTCCCTCAATGCTCCGTACACTCGTCCCCCTCTCCGGGCGACGCGCTCAGCGATCCCGGACACGGCCAGCCGCCGGACGTCTCCTCGCGCGTCCCGTCGACGTCGCCGACGCCCGGCGGCCCGGCGGGGACCGCGACGACGACGACCGTCCGCGTCTCGAACGCGACCGGCTCCGTCGCGCCGAGCGCGACCGACTCGCCGTTCACATCGACGCTGACCTCGTCGGCTTCCCGGACGTACTCGAACGGGCGGTCGGGCGTCCCGACGTTCGCACGAAGCGCGAAGCGCGGGTACTCTCCGCGCACCTGAACGTTCCACGCGTTGACCGTCGCCACCCAGTACCCGGGGACCGGCGCGACGGGGAGTCCCGCGCTGACGCTCCGAACGGGCTTCGGCACCCGCTCGTCCGGCACCGACGCGACCGCCTTCCGGGCGCGGGACTCGATCTTCGACTCGACTCTGTCTCGACGAATCGTCCGGGACGCCGTCGTCGTCGCGTCGACGAAGCGAGCCGGGACGCGGACCGCGTCCCGTCCCGCCGCCTTCCGCGTCTCCACCCGGAGGTGCGCCGCGAGGCCGAGCCGTTCGGCCCTCGACAGCGACCCGACCCGGGCCGCCTCGCTCGCGACGCGGTTCGGGTACTCGCCGTCGCCGACCGCGACGGCCCTGTCGCCGAGCGAATCGTACTCGGACGCGACGCTCTCCACGACCGCGTTCCGCTGCTCGCGCGAGAGGTCGGTCCGTTTCGCGAGCCGGCCTTGTAACGCGTCGTCGACGCGTCCCAGCGAGGCGTCAACCCGTCCGGCGAGCGCGTTTCGGTCGGCCCGTAGGTCGTCGTCGTCGGCCGCCGCGAGGGCCTCGTCGGCCGCGAGGAGCGATCGCCCGGCGACGCCAAGACGGACCGTGTCGTCGGTGCCGAGAATCCGGTCGGCGATCCCGCCGGAGACGTCGCTGTACGGGAGCGTGGCGTAGTTCACGTTTCGAGCCGCGAGCGGCCTCGTGGTCGTGCCGTCGACGCCTTCCACGCGCTCGCCGTCGACCGCGGTCCGCGGGAGATACCCCGGCGACCCCTCCGGAGCGAACGTGACGGCGCCGGCGGGCCCCTCGTCGCCGACCGCGTAGGTCCCCGGGTCGCGTGCGGCCTCGCGGCTGGCGATCACCTCGCCCACGGGCGGTCCACCGAACGCGTCGTTCACGCGGTCGAGAACTCCGTTAGACGCCGCCTTCCTGTCGTCCGACGCCGATTCGAGCTCCCCGATCACGGCGTCGAGATACGCGACGCGGGCGGCGACGCGCCCCCGGTCGACCGCGCCGTCGTACCGCCTCGGGGCGTCGCGTAGCGCGTCGCGCCGATCGCGCACGGCCGCGGCGAGATCGCCGTACGGCGTCGACTCGCCGACCGCGGCGTCGGCCATCGACGCCTCGGTCTCCAGGTCGCGGACGCGCTCCGACAGCGTCGAGATGTCCGCCGCGATCCGGTCTAGGTCGGCGCCCGATCGGTCGCCGTACACGACCGTCGACCGCCTCTCGTCGCCCCGTTCGACGGCGTCGCGAGCCAGCCGATCGACGTCGCCCGCCGTCTCGACGTTCAGCTCTGCCCTCGCGGCCGCCGGCGTGTCGGCGAGGTCGGGCCCGGCAACGTCCCGGTCGGCGGCGCCGAACGTCGCCGTCGGCCCGTCGGGGGCGTCGTCGCGCGGCGCGTACGTCCCGGTCACCGACACGCGGACGCGGTACCGGTCCGTCGCCTCGTCGCTCGTCACGGCGCGGTCGACGCTCACGTCCTGTACCGTTCCGTTCGGTCCCCGTTCGACGACCCGTCGCTCCCACGTCGCTGTCGCTGCGCGCTCGACGACGACCTCACGAGTCGCGCCGCCGAACGACACCGACTCGCCGGCCGACACCGTCTCGCCGTCGGTTCCCGTTCGGAGGTCGCTCCCGTCGGTGACGCGGACGCGCTCCGTCCGCGACGTGTCGACCCGCCGCCAGGGCTCTCCGAGCTGCGACCGGGGACGACCCGGGCTCACGGGACCGCCTTCGACGACCCGCGTCGCCTCCGTCTCTAGGGTCGCCTCGACTCGGTGGCTCGCCCGCACGATCGATTCGAGATCGTCGTGGACGCGGGTCGCGGCGCGGTCGGCCGCGTGCCCGACCTCGACCGACGCCGTCTCGCTCGTCGGATCCGTGGCCGAGTCGAACGCCGCGTCCTCGCTCGTCGCCGCGTTCCCGTCCGAGGCCGTCCGCTCTCTCTCGGTCTCCGCCGTCGGCGTCGGCGCTCCGAGGACGGCGTCCGTCCAGGAGGCTTCGTCGACGCCGGTCGGCGACAGCAGGTCGGTCACACCGGTCCGGGCGGTCGCTCGCGCGACGCCGCCGCGGGCGTCGGGATCGCTCGTTCCGAACACATCCCGCTGGACGCGGACGATCCCGGCGTTCGTCGACAGCTCCACGTGGCGGTTCGCGACCACGTTCTCGACCGGTGCGCCGGCGTACTGGCCGTACCCCCGGGCCCACGCCATCGCGTAGAGGCTGGCCGTGACCTGTCGCCCGAGTCCGGGCCCCTCGACCGGACCGCGGTTGAGTCGGCGCTCGAACCGCTCGGTCCGCTCGTGAGCGGCCAACGTCGGCACCGCGACGGTGACCGTTCGGGACCGCGTCCGGTTCACGACGGTTCGCCCGTTCCGGGTTGCGGTCGTCGCGACGCCCTCGAACGTCACTCGCGTCGCGGTCCCGTTGGCGACCCGCTCGACGCGGACCCGCTCGCGCGCGGCGACGAGGTCGCTCGGCGACTCGACGGCCGGTAGCGACGCGGTCGCCGTCACGGTGCCGATGTCGCTCTCGACGGCACCCAGCGCCTCCGATCCGGCGACCGCGAGTCGGATCCGGAACGCGTCCTCGAAGGCCGATCCCTCCCGGACGGCCTCGGCCGCCGCTCCCGGTCCACTCGGTGGCCGCGTCACCGGCTCCGCCGCCGCCTCGTGGGCGGCCTCCCGGGCCGCGCTCCTGAGCGCGGCGGTGGCGTCGGCGTCGACTCGCTCGACGGCGCGTTCGACGCGGCGGTCCTCGCCGACGAGCCCCTGCTCGGCGAGTCCGGCGGCGTACGCCGAACTCGTCACGAGCAGTAGCACGCCGACCAGCGCGAACGGGACTCGCGCCCGCTCGTCGACCGCGAACGTCCGGCTCCGTCGGCCGGAACCCGCCCGACCGGAGTCGCTGCCCTTCACGCTCACCACCTCCGAACGACGATCCGGACCGTAGCACCCGCTCCGCGTCGGTCCGATTCCCCACCGCCGTCGACTCCTGCCGGAAGCGGCTGTCTGACGACCGCGACCCCGACGGTGGCGTCTCGCGGCGGTTCCGGTCCGACGGCGACCACCCGTCGGGTCTCGTCCGCGGTCGATCCGGACGAGTCGGCCGCCGGTTCGGTCGTTCGAAACGCGCCAGGCGCCCGGTATCGCTCCGGTACCCCACCCACTCTCTCCGCCGTCCGCGTCGGCCCGTCGAGGGCAACGTCGACGCGCGTCCGCGGACCGATCCCGGTGTGAACCGCGTCGATCGCGCGGCGGTCGAACGCCGTTTTCGTGCCCCCGTCACCGACTCGTTCGGCGACCAGCGCGAGCAACTCCGCGCGCGTCGCGTGGATTCGTCGGGTGTCGTTCGGCGCGCCCTCGTCGGGATACGCCACGGTCTCGGTCTCGGTGACGAGCCGGTCTGCGGCGTCGGTCGCGGTCGGACCGTCGGGGCCGCCGGCGTCGCTCGCGCCGAGCGCGACGACGCTCGCGGAGACGCAAAGCAGCAGCACGGTCACGTCGAGGACGGTGCTGGTCACCGCCACACCACCGCCCGGAGCGTTCCGCGGACGTTACGGCCCGGCGCCACGCGGACCGTCACCCGTCGCTCGGCGACCGCGACCGCTTCCGGGGTCCGGACTCCCGGCGGTCCCGGCGCGTCCGGCCCCGACGCGGCCAACCACCGCTCGCCGTCCGCCTCCAGTTCGATCGCGATCGCGGTCCCCGGCGCTTCGACCCGCCGCATCCGGTCCGGGTCGAGGACGCCGCCGACGGTGACCCTCCCCTCGACCCGGTCCAGCGCCGACTTCGCGGCCGACCGACGGTCGTCCGGCGCCGCGTCCGCGAAGGCGCCGGCGTATAGCCCCAACGCGAGTCCGACGACCACCACCGCGACGAGCGCGGCGATCGGCTCGACGGCGGCACGGTCGGCGGTCGGGAACGCCGCGCTCGGCCCGTTCCGAGTCGCCGACGCGCCGGATTCCGTGGAGTCACGCGACACGCGAGATCACCCGACCAGCGTGACCCGGACGTCACCGTAGTGTACGCGTCGGACCGTTATCCGCCTCGGTGCGGTCGTCCACCTCGCGTCCGCCGCTCGCGCACGCTCGGCGGCCGCCGCGAACGACGCCGGATCGTCGAACGCTGCGTCCGGAGGGGCGCCGTCGAGGACGCGCCGAAGCCGGGCGTCCGTCGCCGCGCCCGGCGTCACCCCCGCTGCCGGTCGGACGACCGGGGTGATCCGCGGGGCATCGAGCGTCGCCCGCGCCGTCCCTCCCTCGTCTCTAAGCGAGACGGATCCCTCCGCGAGCCGGAGTCTGTCCGCCGCGATACCGTGTTCCGCCGTCGCCGGGTACGACCCGTCCGCGACCGAATCGACGGTGCGCGCGACGCAGTCCGCGTCCGGCGGCGGCGACGCCGGGAACGCGGCGGCCACGCCGACGGCCGCGACGCTCACGACGGCCAGACCGAGCCACGCGTACGTGGCGTCGAGGTGCGTCTCGAACATGGCGCGGCTGGCCGCGCTTTCATACATAAACGATCGGCCCCGTGCGTCGCGGTCGATCGAGGGCCGACTGCCCCACCGATCGGGCTCAGAACAGGAGTCCGGCGCCGGCGAACGCGACGAGGAACGTGGCCGTCGCCGTCGGCAGCGCGATCCCGACCCGATAGGCCACCAACGTCCGGTCGAACCCGCGCTCCAGTCCGGTCGCCAGCCCGGTGAGGAGGGCGGCGAGCAACAGCACGTACGTCCCCACGATCCGTCCGAGCACCGGCACCGACAGGGCAGCCGTTCCGCCGGTCCTCGCGCCGTCGCTCGCCGCCCCGCTCCCGCCAGCGGCCACTCCGCTCTCCGCGCCCAGTCCGCCTCCGCCGAGCGCGTCGGCGCCCGCTGCCGCTCCGGCTCCCAGGCTCCCGACATCGGCGGCGTCGATCCCGGTCGCGAGCGCGACGGTCGCTCCACCCACGAGCGGCGCGAACACCGCCGCGGTGTTCGAGAGCGTCCCCGTCACGGTCGCGAGCTGGCGGCGCGCGTCGCGTTCGAGTTCCCGTAGCGACTCCAGCTGGTCGGCGAGCTCCAACAGGACGTCGCCGGCGGGACGCCCCTCCCGCGCGGCGACGGAGAGCAGCGCGATCGCCCCGCGAACCCGGGACGACGGCACGTCCGCGGCCGGCCTGCCCTGTCCGAGAAACGCCTCGCGGACGCCGACGCGCAGCGTGTCGCTCCGCCGGCCGGCGCGCTCGAACACCTCGCCGGTCGCGCCGTCGAGCCGCTCGCCGGCGTTCGCGACCGCGGTCTCGACCGCGACCCCCTCCGCCACGTCTCCGCCGATCACGGTCATCGCGTCCGGCAGCCCCCGCTCGACGCCTCGGACCTCGGACAGCACCGCGCGGCGGGGTCGCGCGAGGACGAACAGCGCGCTCCCGATTCCGACGCCGACCCCCGCGACCGGCCACGCCCACGGCGCGACGACTCGCGCGGCGACGGCGGCCGCACCGAGGGCGCAGCCGACGACCAACGCGTGGCCGCGCCGGTCCGGCACGTCGGGATGGTCTCCGCCGATCTGCGGCGGCGGAAACGCCACCGGGCGACGGGAGAGCAGCCACGCCGAGGCGGCCACCAGCCCGCCCGGAAGCGCGATCAGGTACAGGCCGGCGACGAGTCCGGAACCCACCGCGACGCCGGCGGCGGTGCCCGCGGGAAGGAGCGCGATGAGTGCCAGCGGGAGCAGCACGCCGAACGCGTACAGCGCCGAGACCGGCCCGCGGACGGAGCCGACGAACGACGCGAGCCGATCGGTCGTCCCCGAAAGCGTCGCGTCGAGGGCGCGGTCGAGGCACCGCCCGCGGCGCTCCGGCGGCGCGGTCGCCGCGGTCCGGACCAGCGCGGCGGCGCGGTCTATCGCCGGGAACCACGGAGTCCACTCGCGAGCGAACGCTCGAAGGCCGCTCGTCGGCCCGTCCGCACAGCCCCGTTCGTGGCGGGAGAGAGCCGCGGCCAACGGTCCCTCTCCCGTCCGGCCGGCGAACCGCACCGCACGCTCCGTCGAGGGATCGAGCCGCATCCGCAACACGAGCCGCCCGACGAGCCCCGGCGCCGCGCCCAGCGCCCGCGTCCGCCGGAGCGACGCGAGCCACACCGGCGCCCGGTGGACCGCGTGTACGCCGCCGACGGCGGCGGCCAGTCCGGCCGGCGCGGCGACGACCGTGCCGGCAGCGAGCGCCGCGGCCGCGGCGACAACCGCCCCGACGACGACGCCGGCCCGGTACCCGATCGCCACGACGCGCTCCGCGGAAACGCCCCAGCCGAGAAACGCGACGGCCCGCCGCAGTTCTTTCGAGGCGGTCGCGTCGTCTTCTCCGTCGACACGAGCCGACCGCTCGGTCGGTTTCGACCGGTCCTCGTTCATGCGCCGCCTCCGTGCTTCACTCCTCCCTCGCGTGGTCGATCGGCCGGGGCTCCCACGTCTCCGCTCGGATCGCCGGATACATCTCCCCTGACGTACCGCGCCGGCGAAACGCGTCCCGCCCGAACCGCATCGCGGATCCGGTCGCTCCGCCGATCGATGACCTCCCGAACCGCCGCGTACGATTCGTTCGTCCCCCCGAGCGCCTCGACGAGTCGACTCTCACCGCGGTCGATCCGACCCGTGCCGACGAGTCCCCGTTCGGTCCGCTCGAACAGCGGATCGAAGCTCACGCCGCCGTCGCGGTCGCCGACCTCGACGATCGACTCCACGCGGTGGTCGTCGAGCACGGCGATCAGATCGGTCGCGGCGAACGACGAGCGGGGGACGCCGAGGTCGGTGACGACGCGTTCCTCCACCCCGGCCGAGTCTTCGCCGTGAATCGTCCCCAGCACCGTCTCGCCGGCGGCACCGACACGCATCGCCTCGTACAGCGCCTGCGCCTCCTCGCCGCGCACCTCGCCGACGCTTATCGCGCCGCCGCCCATCCGGAGCGCCGTCCGAACGGCGTCTGCCGGGGCGAGTTCGGCCCCGTCACCGACGCAGAGTCGCTGCGCGTCTCGCCCGGCGTCCGCGAGGGCGTCTACCGGGAGTTCCGGCGTGTCCTCGATTGCGATCGCCCTCGTTTCCGCGGGCAATTCCCACAGCAGTGAGCCGAGCGCGGTCGTCTTCCCGGCTGCCCGGCCGCCCGCGATAAGCCCCGCTACCCCGCGTTCGACGGCCACCGACAACAGCCCGGCCGCCGCGGGCGTGAGGGTGTCGACGGACACCAGTCGCGCGAGCGTCCACGCCTCCGGATCCCCGCGTCGGAACGTGAACGAGAGCCCGTCGCTGGCTGGGGCCGTGACCGCGGCGACCCTGACCCGACCGGTTTCGGACTCGATCGTCGCGTCGAGCGTCGGCGTGGCCCGCGAGAACGCCCGACCGCTCGACCGGCGGAGCCGTGACGCGAGCGTGGCGGCCCCTTCCGGGGGGAGCCGCACGTTCGTCCGGCACCGCTCCCCGTCGAGCACGACGCGGAGCGGGTTCTCCGCGACCGGCGCCGTCACCGTCGCGTCGCTCACCCTCTCGTCGGCGAAGACGTGTTCGAACACGCCGTAGCCGTGCGTGTGTCGGCGCAGGATCTCCGTCAGATCGGCGACCGGGTCGCCGTCTTCCGCCGCCGCCCGCACCGCTCGTCCGGGGGCCCTGTCGCCGCCGCGGGGGTCGTCGAGCAGCCGGTCTCGCGCCGCGGCCAGCGTCGCTACGGCGTCGGCGTCCAGATCGACCGTCGGCGGCGTGAGGTGGTACGTCCTGAGGGAGTCGTCGCCGTCGTAGAGCCGGACCGTCGCCCCGGTCGGCACCGTCCAGCGATCGACCAGCGTCGCACCCGGCGGCGGCGAGGCCGCGACCCGTGCGGTCGCGGCCGTCGGACCGACGTGCGCCCGCAGGCGATCGCTCAGAACGCCGTCGCTCTCGGGCCAGTTCTCGCCGCCGCCGAGATCCTCCGCGGCCGACAGCAGCCCCGTTTCGGCCGCGATGCGCTTCGCAGGGCCCGCCCGCCCGGCGGCCTCTACCGCGGCGCCGAGCGGGTCGCGGAGGACTCGTTCGACGAGCCGCTCCTCACGGAACCCGACCCGCTCGCGGAACCGTCCGGCGGCGGTCAGGAGGTCGGCCGCGCGGTCGGCGTACGACCGCTCGCGGCCGCGGTGTCGTGTCCTGATCACGTCGGCGTCGCGGTCGCCGAGCGCCTCCACGACGGTCGCGAGACAGTCGGCGCTCGCGGCGAGGTCGCCGCGTCCGGGACACGCGCCGGCGTCGACGTCGAGTATAACCCTGTCCTCGACGCCAGTTCCCACGGGCTCGCGAAACGCCGGCTCGCACCGACACTCGTCGCGGTCCTCGTCGACCCACGGGAGCGCTCGGAGCGGCGTCTCGCCGGCCCCGTCGGTGAGTTGATCGGTGATACCGAGGTTCATGACGGGCGTGCCCGCGGTTTGATATATAAGTCGTCGGCCGTCCCGCCGTTCCGTTCCGCCGCGTCTCGAAACGATCCGCGTCGTCCCGGTCTGCCCTGTCGTAATCTATTCTGTCCCGCGCCGTCGCGTCCCTCCGCCCCGGTCTACCCCGCTCGGCTGATCCGGACCGTCGGCCCCTCGTCGTCGACGTACCGGAGCCGAATGCGGTTCGTCCCGCCCGGGCGAAGTTCGATCGGTCCGCCGCCGGGATCGACAGTCACCTCCATCGGTCCCGTTCCGACGCGGACCGTGCGCTTCGGCCGGTCCTCGACGCGGTACGCGAGCACGACGCCGCCCGGCCTGTCCGGCGGCTCGACGAGCGCGACGCGGTCGACCTCCGCCGCGGCGAACCCAGTCGGGACCCGGAAACGCACCGTCGCCTGCGCCGCTAGGGCGGGGTCGTCTACGGGCGACGATCCGGCGACTACGCTGCCGATCGCCCGCTCCAGACGGTCCGCCTCGGCGCCGATCCGGTCCGCCGTCGTCGCGGTCCGGGCCGTCTCGACCGCGGGCATCGACGCCGTCAGCAGCGCGACTGCCACGAGGACGGTGAGGGCCACGCGGATCACGGCTCGCTCACAGCGACTCCCGGAGGCGGTCGAGCGCGGTCGTCGCCCACGCCCCGCCGTCGCCGTCCCCGGCAGCCTCGTCGGTTCCGCTGCCGCCGGTACGCGGTCCGGACCGCGAGCGATCGTCCGGCAGGGCGGCGTCGAGGGCGCCCTCCGACGGAACGGTGTCGTCGGCCCGCTGCCCGTCGCTCGCGCTGCTCTCGCGGCCGACACTGCCGCCGCTCCGCTCGTTCTCCCGCCCGGCCTCGGTCGCTCTCGCGAGCGCGAGGTCGGCCCGGCGCTCGACCTCGCGGTTGACGGCCCGGATCGCTCCGGCGTAGCCGCGGACCGCCTGCGTCGCCGCCTCCAACTCCGCGACGCGCTCCTCGAGGTCGTCGAGCCGCGACTCGAGTCGCTCGTGCTCGGCCGTCGCCTCCGCGTCCGCGGCGGCGTCGACCGGCCGCGCCTCGCTCCCGGTCACCGCGCGCTCGACGGCGCGGAGCCGAGACTCGATCCGGTCGTCCGGTCCGTCCGCTCCCGTCGGCGTCGCGTCCGTTTCCGCGTCCGTCGGCTCCGCGCCCCGCGCGTGATCGGTCATGCGGCCTGTTGCCCACGGTCTCACTCTTAAACGTCGGGGAAAGGATATTATCGGGGGAACCGGTACGTCTGGGCATGAAAGCAGTCCTCCTCGGCGTCGGACAGGCGGGCGGTAAGCTCACGACCGCCCTCGCGGAGTTCGACGCCGACGCCGGCTACGGCGCGGTCCTCGACGCGATCGCTGTCAACACCGCCGCGGCCGACCTCGACCCCCTCCCGCTCGAAACGGTCCTCGTCGGGCAGTCGCGCGTCAACGGTCACGGCGTCGGCGGCGACAACGAACTCGGCGCCGAAGTGATGGACGAAGACGCGGTCGAGGTGTTGGACGCGCTCGCCCCGAAGGTCACCGCGGAGGCTGAGGCGGTCTTCGTCGTGGCCGGCCTCGGCGGCGGGACGGGCTCCGGCGGCGCGCCGGTCCTCGTCCGCGAGCTGAACCGGGTGTACGACGTACCGGTGTACGCCATCGGCGTCCTCCCCGGTCGCGACGAGGGGACGATGTATCAGGTGAACGCCGGCCGGTCGCTCAAGACGCTGGTCCGCGAGTCAGACGCGACGATCCTGCTCGACAACGACGCGTGGCGCTCGGCGGGCGAGTCCGTCGAGGGCGGCTACGAGGCGATCAACGCCTCGATGGCGAAGCGGATCGGGCTCGTCCTCGCCGCCGGCGAGGCGGTCGAGGGCGTCGCCGAGTCCGTCGTCGACACGAGCGAGGTGATCAACACGCTCCGGGCGGGCGGGATGGCCGCGGTCGGGTTCGCGTCGGCGCCCGCCGCCGAGGACCCGCAAGAGAACGTCAACACCGTGACGAGCGCGGTCCGGAGTTCGGTGATGACCGGGCTGTCGCTGCCGAGCGCCACCGACGCCGACGCCGCCCTCGTCGCGGTCGCCGGCGACCCGGACCGGATCTCCCGGAAGGGCGCGGAGAAGGCGCGGAAGTGGCTTCAGGAGGAGACGGGGTCGATGCAGGTCCGCGGCGGCGACTTCCCGCTCGACTCCGACCGGATCGCCGCCTTGGTCCTCCTCGCGGGGGTCGAGCGCTCGCAGCGCGTCGAGGCGTTCTTGGAGCGCGCTCGGCAGGCGGTCCGCGACGAGCGCGAGGAGAAGCCCGACCCGGCGGCCGCGTTCGAGAACGACGAGATCAACGACCTGCTGTGAGGCCCCCGCCCTCCCGCGCGGCGCGGCTCGGGGCTTCGGGGCGGGATAGCTTCCGCACCTTTTTGTTCTCGCCCGGTGGAGTCTCGGCCGATGACTAACCCGTGGGACGACTGGGACCACGTGCTGAAGGTCGACCCCGACAAGGACCTCCGGGCGGGCGAGACCTTCGAGGACGTCTGCCGGACCGGGACGGACGCGATCGAGATCGGTGGGACCCTCGACGTCACCGCGGAGAAGATGACCCGCGTGGTCGACGCCGCCGCGGAGTACGACGTGCCGCTGTACCAGGAGCCGTCGAATCCGGGAGTCGTGATCGACTCGCCGGCGCTCGACGGCTACCTGATCCCGACCGTCTTCAACGCCGGCGGCCCCTTCTGGATAACCGGCGCCCACAAGGAGTGGGTCCGGATCGACGACCTCGACTGGACCCGGACCCACACCGAGGCGTACATCGTGTTGAACCCGGAGGCGTCGGTCGCCCAGCTGACGGAGGCCGACTGCGACCTCAGCGCCGACGACGTGGCGGCCTACGCGAAGGTCGCGGAGCGCATGTTCGGCCAGGAGATCGTCTACGTCGAGTACTCGGGCACGTTCGGCGACACGGAGAAGGTCGCGGCCGCTCACGACGCCTTAGACGACGCCACGCTCTTTTACGGCGGCGGCATCCACGACTACGAGTCGGCCAACGAGATGGCCGCTCACAGCGACGTGATCGTCGTCGGCGACCTGCTCCACGACGAGGGCGTCGACGCCGTCCGCGAGACGGTGAAGGGCGCGAAGGACGCAGGGGACTGAGGGGGACGGGTCGGTCCGTCGCCAGTTAGTCGGCCGCGTACCCGTCCAGCATGTTCTCGACGTACTTCGCGATCACGTCCACCTCCAGGTGTACCGGGTCGCCGACCGACTTCTCCGAGAGCGTCGTCAGGTCGTAGGTCGTCGGGATGACCGCCACGTCGAACTCGCCCGCGCGCTTCTCGGCGACCGTCAGCGAGATGCCGTCGAGCGTCACGGACCCCTTGTCGACGAGGTAGTCGCCGTGTCCCTCCGGAGTCGCGAACGTGAACCGCCAGTCTTCGCCGACGCGCTCGATTCCCGTCACCTCGGCGACGGTGTCGACGTGTCCCTGGACCACGTGGCCGTCGAACCGCCCGTCGGCGGGCATCGCGCGCTCGACGTTGACGACGTCTCCCGCCTCGATCCCGCCGAGGTACGTCTTCGCGACCGTCTCGCTCGCGAGGAACACCGAGAACCAGTCGCCGCCGTCGGTCGTGCCGCCGTCGTCGCTCCCGTGCTCCTCGACGGTCAGACAGACGCCGCTCACGCTTATCGACTGGCCGTGGTGGAGGTCGTCGAATCCGTCGACGCCGATCCGAAGCCGGAGGCCGTCGTCGGTCTCGGTCCGCTCGCGGACCGTACCGGTGCCCTCGACGATGCCGGTGAACATACCGGAACTGGGGGCGGGCGACGGATATCGGTTCTGGGTCCGGCCGGGATCTGGGAGTTC
Source organism: Halorubrum sp. SD612 (assembly GCF_002135005.1). Taxonomy (NCBI): domain Archaea; kingdom Methanobacteriati; phylum Methanobacteriota; class Halobacteria; order Halobacteriales; family Haloferacaceae; genus Halorubrum; species Halorubrum sp. SD612. Next base: position 27,954 of record NZ_NEWI01000010.1, read on the forward strand.
GACCGCCCGTCGTCGCGGCCGGGCCCCTTTTGCCCCCCGGGGATCAACGGAGGGTCGATGCGACTCGGAGTGCTGGACATGATCGGGCTGGCGGCGTCGCTCGTCTTCGCGCTCCCGCTCGCGAACTACGCCGTCGTCCGCCTGTTCGCCGGCGAGGTCGCGCTCGGCGCCGGCCTGCTCGTCGTCGCCGCCGCGATGGTCGTCCTCCCGCAGTACTTCCTCGACCCCGCCACCATACTCCGACGGCTGCTCTCGGGACTGTTACCGCGACAGCTTCGTGGAGACGACGACGCCGCCGGCTCCGAGGGCGATTCGGTCGAAAAGTGACTCGGCCCGGCTCTCACTCCCGCCGCCGGGCAACGATCGCGACGACGAGCACAGCGAGCCCGCCGGCGACGACCCCGAACCCGGGCGCTTCGAGGCCGAGGACGCCGTCGCGTTCCTCGACGCCGATCTCCTCGTCGACGACGAGCACCTCGCGCGCGCCCGACTCGTTGACCGCCTCGTTCCCGCCGACGGTCAGCGTCGCGCGGTCTCCGTGGGTCGTCCGACGCAGATCGAAGGCCGCGCTAGCCGTCCCGTTCTCGACCGTCGCCGCTTCGGTCATGAGGAAGCTCGGGCTCGCGTCGCCGTCAGAGCGGATCCGGAGGGTCACGGTCTCGCCGTCCTCGGCGGTCACCGGAACGCTCAGCTCGGTCTCCGCCGGGGCGACGACGAGATCGGCCGCCTCGACGTCCGCCTCGGTGACCGTGACGGCCTCGGCCGACTCGCCGTCGGTCGCGCCGTCCCCGCTGCTTCCGTCGCCCCCGCTTTCGTCGCCCGTTCGGTCTTCGACGACGAGCGTGGCGACGTCCGCGGGGTCGCCGCCGACGAACAGTTCCGCGTCGTAGCTTCCGGGAGCGATCGCCTCGCTCAGGGTCGTCTCGTAGTCGATCTCCACCGCGCCGCCGTCGGCGGCGGTCAGCGGGGCGCCGCTCCCGCCGGTTTCGGCGTGGGTGAAGACGAGCGTCGTGACGCCGTCGCCGTCCGGCGTCACCGTGGCGCGGAGTTCGTATCCGACCTCCTCCTCGTTGCCGACGACGACCTCGAACGCGTCGACGCCGTCGGTCTCGACGGTGAACTCGGCGCTCCCGTCCTCGCTTACGGTGACGACGCCCGCGCCGAGTTCGGCGGTTCCGTCGGCGGCCGCGACGCCGCTCCCGGCGACGACGACCCCGACGAGCGCCGTCGCGGCCACGAGAACCGCCACCGCCGTTGAACATCTACGCCTCGCGATACGCCAGACCGATTCGGACCCGGCGGTGGCGCCGGATCCGACGGAGGGCTCGGATCGCATGCGTATCGGGCTTCGGCGGGAGTCTCAAAAGGCGCGCCGATAGCGCAAAGACCGGTCGTAGCTACCCGCCGCTCACTCCCGCTCGCGCGGCGCGATGCCGAACGGATGCTCCGCCAGTATCTCGTATCCGTCTTCAGTGACGAGGACTAGGTCTTCCAGCCTGACGCCGCCGATATCCGGATCGTAGACGCCGGGCTCGACGGTGACGACGTGTCCCGGACGCAGTTCGCCCGCGCCCGACAGCGACGGCCTCTCGTGGAGGCTCACGCCCACGCCGTGGCCGGTGCCGTGGGTGAAGCCGGCCTCGCCCTCTCCGGCGTTCGGGTCGAAGCCGTAGGCGGCGAGCTCCGCCGCCGCCTCGCCGTGAACGGTCTTCGCCGGGACGCCCGGCTCGACCTCGTCGAGCGCGGCCTCGCGCGCGGCCTCGACCGCGACGTACGCCCGCCGCGCCCAGCCGCCGTCGCCGTCGACGACGAACGTCCGGGTCGCGTCGCCGTAGTACCCGTCGGGACCGCGGGGCGAGACATCGAGCAGTACGGTCTCGCCCGGCCGGACCGAGTCGTCGCCGACGTAGTGGAGGTCGGCCGCCGAGGGACCGGCGCCGATCACGGTGTTGCCCGCGTCGCGGACGCCGCGCGCGGCGAGGGCCGCGTTCACCTCGCGGCGGAGTCGCTCCGTCGTCAGCGGCTCCCCGTCCCACCGGAGCGGGGGTCGGCGGTCGTCGTCGGCCCGCCCGGCTGCCGTCTCCTCGCTCCCCTCGTCGACGGCCTCGCAGTCGGCGAGGACGGCCTCGGCGCGGGCGATCCCGGCCACCGTCGCGCGCTGGACGCGCCGGATGCGGTCCCGCTCCGCCGGCGTCTTTCGCGCCCTGGCGGTCGCGACCGCCTCCGTCGACGCCGGCTCGAACCCCGCCCGTTCGAGGTACACCGCGGCGTCGTGCGGAATCGACGCGGGCGTCAGGACTCCTTCCCCGTCGCCGCTCGCTCCCCCCGCGAGATCCGCGGCGGCCGCGGCCGCGCGCTCGCCGGCGTGGTCGCCGACGCGCTCCGTCCGGACCTCGCGGGCGACCCCGTCGTGGAAGCCGACCTCGTCGTCGGTCGGCCCACCGTTCCCCGATTCGTGGGACGCCCGCGCGCTCGCGACGAACTCGCGTTCGGCCTGCTCGCCGAACAGGGCGGGCGCACAGAGGACGGCGCGGCCGACGGTGTCGCCGGTCGCTTCGCCCGTCGGGACGACGACCAGCGCGGAGGGCCTGTCCGGGCCGGCGAAGCGGGAGAGGTAGCGCAGGTCGTCGTCGAAGCGGTCGCCGACGGCGACGAACGCGGCCGCGTCGGCGTCGCGGACCGCCTCGACGATCGGTCGGAGGTCGGTCCGGAGCGGGCGGGGATTTTTTGCGTGGTCGGTGGCGGTCGCGTCGTCCTCGCTCACGGCTCGGGCTCTGGCACCGCCAGCTCCGCCTGGACCTCCTCGACGAGTTCCTGGGCCGGCTCCTCCCGGAGCTCGTTGAACAACAGGACGCTGATCGGCAGCGTCGGCGCACCGCTGATGAGGCTCTCCATGATCACGAGCCGCTCGCGGGCGCGGGACATCCCGACGTAGAAGACGCGGCGCTCGTTGTCGGTGAGGACGGGTACGGGACTCGTCGACTTCGTGAACTCCTCGACGCCGTCGACGTCGGTCGGGTCGTCGATGGAGGCCGCCATCTGCTCGACGACCTTCTCCGTGAGGTCGGTAGCGACGAACACGTGGTCGGCCTCGCGGCCCTTCGCCGAGTGGATCGTGCCGACGCGGACGCGGGTCGGGTCAGTGCCCTGATACTCGCCCTCGAAGTACGCGCCCATCGACTTGCGCTGGAAGCTCGTTACCTTCCGGACCATGTCGTCGGCGCTGGCGGTGTCGGGCATGAACGGGATGTACTCGTCGAGCGTGTCGGCCGCGATGTCGATGTCGGCGACATCGTCGGAGTCGGCCGCCTCCTCGCGGTCGTCGAGGAAGTCGTAGAACTCCTCGCGGTCGTGGGTCCCGAACGCCGACTCCTGGAGCATGTCCGCCAGCCGCCGCGCCTCCAGCCCGGTGACCGGGTCGCCGGCCTCGGCCTTCTCGATCGCGCTGACGTAGTCCTGGACGCGGTCGGTCCACATCCGCCCGTCGGTGAGCATCGTGAACGGGATGCCGTGGTCGATGAACTCGTCGATGAAGTCGAACATCTGGTACCGGGCGCGGAACAAGCACATCACGTCGCCCTCGTCGTCCTCGACGGTGTACCGGACGTTCCGGACGAGCTCGATCATCGACGGCGACTCGATCGCCTCGACGGAACCGCCCTCCGTGCGCGGGTGGAGGTCCTTCTCCTGCCGCTTGTCGATGTGGCGGATCTCGGCGTTGACGACGTTGAGGATCTCCGAGGGGAGCCGGTAGGAGTTCGGGAGGACCACGTCCTCGTCGACGTCGGTGTCGAGGAGGAGGTCGGGGTCGGCCCCCTGCCACGCGTAGACGACCTGGTCGTCGTCGCCGGCGATGAGCACCTTCTCCATGTGCGGGCGCCACTCTTCGAAGACGTTGTACTGGAGCGTCGTGATGTCCTGGAACTCGTCGATGATCAGGTAGTCGACGCTGGGGACGAGCGAGCGCTGCGCGACCCGTTCGAGCATGTCCGCGAAGCCGACGAGGTCGTTTTCCCCCTTGTACGTCCGCCACGCCCGGATCGTCTCGGGGATGTCGATCCGGTCGTCGTCGGAGGGCCACGTCGGCGTGTACTTGTTCCCCTGCTGGGCGTTGGGGTCCTCCTCGGGCGGGAGCCGGACCTCCTCGACGTTCCACTGGAAGGGCACGTCGTACCAGTCGGCCACGTCGCGCTCGGTGCGCTGGAGCCACTGCGAGGTGGCGATAATCTTGTTGCCGATGGTCGTCGACCGCGCGGTCCGGCGACCGGCGCCGCCGTGCTGGTCCTCGAACTCGATGCCGTACTCCTCGCAGAACGCCTCCTTGTCGTCCTCGCCCACCACGTCGCCTCGCGAGAGGTCGAGCAGCTCGTACGCCTTCGCGTGCATCGTACTCACGTTCCCTTGGAGGCTGCGCGGGGAGATGTCGAGCCGCTCGGCGAGCCGTTCGCGGATCTCGGCGGCGGCCGCGCGCGTGTACGAGACGACGAGCACGTCGCGCACGTCGGCGCCCTCCTCGTCGAGGATCTCCTCGACGCGGTCGAGGAGCGCGGTCGTCTTCCCGCTCCCGGGCCCCCCGAACAGCCGCGTCACCGTGGTATCAGTCATTATTACCTCCAGATTCCGGTTCTCCTTAAACGCCGTGGCTCGGTTGCCCTCGATGCGCGCGCCGGACCGCGGCGGCAGAGCGTCGCGTCATCGTCCGGTCGGTCCGTCAGCCGCTCCGCGTCGCGCGCGCTTCCCGCACGTCGGCGCCGTCGCGGACCAGGTCCTCGCAGGCCGGACAGACGCGGGGCCGATCGACCTCGTTCGGGGTGAACACCCGAACGTAATCTGTCGTGACGAAGGAACCGCAGTTCTGACAGGTCGGCATGATAGTCACTATCGAGTAATTCCACATAATACTACCGGGGGGTATGACGGAAAGAAAATTCGCGGAACGCGGCGCGCGTCAGTTCGGCCGCCAGTCGCAGACCGAACACGTCGCGGTTCCTTCCTCGTGGAGCGCACCGCACTCGGGACACTGGAGCTTGTTATAGGATCGCTCCCAGCCTACGATCTCCGTCTCGTGGCCGCGGTCGGAGAGGAACTCGTCGAACACGTCGTCGTCCGAGCTGGGTGCACTACTAGACATGCGTGTCATCGTATGCCACACCAATATATATGTCTTTCTGCCGTTCTCGTCGCTGCGAATTACGCGGACAATCGATCAACAAGAGATGTAAAAAGAGTCGAAACCAAACATCAGGGCAGACCGAACGCCGCGGGCGGAAGCGTAGCGTCGCTCACCACGGCTCGTTTTTGACTCCGAGCGCGTACGCGCCGACGTTCGTGACGACGTGGAGGACCGGAGTCATCACGAGGACGACGGCGAGGACGCCCGGCGTGAACGCAGCGAGCGCCCAGTCGGTGTCGACGAGGAAGACGAGTCCCAGCGCGCCGACGACGAAGTCCAGCTGGTCCAGACCGGGGAACGCGGCGCCGCGCTCGCGGCCCGAGCGACGCTTGAGAAACGAGGCGCCGATGTCGCCGCACATCGCGCCGAAGGCGAGCGCGAACGCCGCCGGGAGCGCGAACGTCGGCAGGTCGCTCCCGAGCGCCGCGCTCGCTGGGGCGGCGAGCGCGTTGAGCGCGAGCGCGAGCAGGACGCCGACGAGAGTGCCGACCGCGGTGCCGCGCCATGTCTTCCCGTCGCCGAGCAGCCGCGCCCCGCGCCACTCGCGGCCGCCGTCGATGGGGCGTCCGCCGCCGGCCAACACCGCGGCGTTGTTCGGGACGTACGCTGGGAGCATCGCCCAGAACGCGGTCGCGACGAGCGTACCGATCATGTCCCCACGGGCGGCGCGCGGCGTGTTATAAACCCCGGATCCGTCGCCGCCGGTCGCCGCACCGCACACGCGATTGCGGTCGTCGCCGCCGACTCGACAAAGGTAAAGTTCGCGCCGGCCGGAACGGTCAATATGATCCCCCCAGTCGCTAGCCGGTTCGTCGCCGGCGAGAGCGTCCTGGCGGCCCTCGACCACGTCCGCGCCGCGAACGAGGACGGCGTCGCGGTCATTCTGAACCTGCTCGGCGAACACTACGACGACCCCGCGGACGCCCGCGCGGACACCGACGCCTACCTCGGGCTGCTCGACGACATCGCCGACAGCGGCCTCGACGCCTGCGTCTCGGTGAAGCCCTCGCAGATCGGGATGGACGTCTCGACCGACCTGTTCGAGGAGCACTACCGAGAGATCGTCGCTCGTGCCCACGAGGTCGACGCGTTCGTCTGGTGCGACATGGAGGACGCAGACACCACCGACGCCACCCTCGACGCCTTCGAGTCGATCGCCGCCGACTACCCGTGGAGCGTCGGGCAGTGCGTCCAGTCGAACCTCAGGCGCACCGCGGACGACCTCGACCGCCTGATCGACGTTCCGGGGAAGCTCCGGCTCGTGAAGGGGGCCTACGACGAGCCGTCCTCGATCGCGTACACCGACAAGGCCCGCGTCGACGAGGCGTACCGCGACGACCTGACGACGCTGTTCGAGCGGCGCGACCGGGGGATCGCGGTCGGCAGCCACGACCCCGAGATGATCTCGCTCGCCGACCGGCTCGCCCGCGACCGCGGCGCCGACTACGAGGTCCAGATGCTCATGGGGGTCCGCGAGGACGCCCAGCGCGACCTCGCCGCGCAGGGGGTCGACATCCACCGGTACGCGCCCTACGGCGACAAGTGGCTCTCGTACTTCTACCGCCGCGTCCGCGAGCGCAAGGAGAACCTGACGTTCGCGGCGCGGGCGGTGCTGGGGCAGTAGTCGACGCGACGCCTCGCGACCTCGCCCGCGCCGCCGGCGCGTGGAAGCCCTCTTAAGGATTGCCGACACATACCGATCCGATAGATGTCCACGTGGAAACGCGACTTCGCCAGCGGGCTCATCGTGCTGGCGCCGCTCCTCGTCCTCCTGTTAGTCCTCCGCTGGATCTACCAGTACATCGCCTCGATCCCGCTCATCGAGGGGCTCCAGCCCGAGGTCATCCCGGCGCCGCTAGAGCCCGTCTCCCGCGTCGTCATCGCGTTCGCGGTGTTCGCGACCGTGGTGCTCGCGGTGGGGTACTTCATGCGGACGACGCTGGGTCGGCTGGCGGAGTCGGCGGTGGACGACGCGATCAACCGGATCCCGGCGCTCCGAGTCGTGTACAACGCCTCGAAGCTCGCGATCGAGACGGCGATCTCCGGCACCGACGAGCTACAGAGCCCGGTGTACATCGAGACGTGGCCCGGGATCCGGATGACCGCGTTCCGGACGGGGAAGAAGACCCGAGACGGAAAGATCGTCCTGTTCATGCCGACCGCCCCGAACATCACCACCGGCTTCGTTATCGAGGTCGAACCGGACCGGGTTGAGGAGACCGGCGAGACGGTCGAGGAGGGGATGACGCGGGTCCTCTCCGCCGGATTCGCCGAGTCCGCTCATCAGGTCCCCGTCCACGAGGAGGCGCCCACGGAGGGCGACGGCGACGGGACCCCGGGCGGCTTCGGACGCGTCCGGACGGACGGGACCCCGAGCGACGGCGAGGGGTCGGCGACCGACGGGAGCGGTTCGAGCGAGTAGCGGCTCGAGCGGCCGGCAGTTCGAGTGACTAGCGGCTCTTCGCGCGCGGCGATTTAAAAAGATCGAGAGAAAGCAGGCGAGGCGAGCTACAGGTAGGTGAACCACTCGTCGTGGTCGTCGGTCCGCCGCTCGACCAGGTCGAAGAACGCGTCCTGAAGCTCCTCGGTCACCGGGCCGCGGCTTCCCGAGCCGATCTCTGTGTCGTCGACCGAGCGGATCGGGGTGACCTCGGCCGCGGAGCCGGTGAAGAACAGCTCGTCGGCGGTGTACAGCTGTCCGCGGGAGATGACCGCCTCGTCGTGGACCTCGTAGCCGCGCTCTTCGGCGAGGGCGATCACGGTGTCGCGGGTGATCCCCTCGAGGATCGACTGCGCGGGGCCGGTGGTGTATATTTCGCCGTCGTTGACCATGAAGATGTTCTCGCCCGGCCCCTCCGCGACGTTCCCCTCCTTATTCAGGACGATGGCCTCGACGTAGCCGTTCCGGCGCGCCTCCTCGCCCGCCAGCATGGAGTTGACGTAGAGCCCGGTCGTCTTCACGTTCGTCGGCACCTGCGAGGAGGCGTGCTTCCGCCACGAGGAGACCATCACGTCGACCCCCTCCTCGAGGGCCTCCTCGCCGAGGTACGCCCCCCACGGCCACGCGGCGAGGACGAGGTCGGTCGGGCAGCCCTTCGGCGAGACGCCGAGCGAATCGTACCCGTAGTAGGCGATCGGTCGGACGTACGCGGAGTCGAGGTCCTGCCGATCGAGGAGTTCGAGGGTCGCCTCGGTGATCTCCTCCCGCGAGTGCTCGATGTCCATGTCGTACATTTTCGCCGAGTCGAACAGCCGGTCGAGGTGTTCCTCCCACCGGAAGATTGCCGGCCCCTGCTCGGTGTCGTAACAGCGGACGCCCTCGAACACGCCGCTTCCGTAGTGGAGCGCGTGGGTCAGAACGTGGGTCGTCGCGTCCTCCCAGTCGAGGAACTCCCCGTTCTTCCAGATCGTGTCGACGTCCATCTCGTCGAATCCCATACTCGGTAGTTGCGGCCGGCGGGCTTAAAACTGTGACAACCGGTCGGGGTTGTCGGGACGGACCGAGTTTCGATTCCTCTGACGGGACAACGACAACCACTTACAAAGCCCCAGCCGCTCGGCGAAACAGAGACGATCCCGACACGAACACCGCCAGAGCCCCAGCCGTGAGGGCGACGTACGCTCGCTGCGCGCTTCACTCGGTCGCTCACTGCGTTCACTCCTTCGTTCCAGTGCTTGCGTCGCCTACGTCGCCCTCACGGCTGCCCCTTTGATACGGTCGTGCGTTAATTTCTACCGCCCTCAAGGGCAGAGATAGTTCCAGATGATCGGTTCCGTGATCGTCGGCAGTCCTCGTTGAATCTGCCGTTTCAGCGTCGAAAGATCTGGTATGAGGCGGTGCTTGAACCATTCATTGAGACGATCCC
>NZ_NEWI01000110.1:0-9405 GCF_002135005.1 Halorubrum sp. SD612
CGGACCACCGACCTCGCGTGGCCCCGGATCGTCACCGGGATCGCCCGGATGTCGAAGAACGCGGTCGACGTCGCGATGGTCGGCGTCGCGGTCGGCACGAGCGCCGTCGCCGGCGTCGGCTTCGCGGGGCCCTACTGGGGGCTCGCGTTCGCGTTCGGCGGCGGCGTCGCCGGCGGCACGATCGCCTTGGTCTCCCAGCGGTACAGCGCCGAGGCGTTCGGCGAACTGGGGGACGCGGTGCGCTCCAGCGTCCTCCTCGCGGTGGCGATCACGCTGCCGGTCAGCGCGGCGTTCTGGCTGTTCGCCCCCGCGCTCATCGACGTGTTGAGCAGCAACGAGGCGGCGATAGCCTACGGCGCGGACTACCTCCGCGTCGTCGGCCTCGGCGTCCCGTTCGCCGCGCTCAACCTCGTCGGGAGCCGCATCCTCGTCGGCTGCGACGACGCCTACACCGCGATGCAGGTCCGGGCCGGCGGCGCGGTCGCGAACATCGCCCTCAGCGCGCTGTTCATCTTCGGGTTCGGCTGGGGCGTCGAGGGGGCCGCGGTCGGCACCGTCCTCTCGAACGTGCTCGCGGTCGGCGGCTTCACCGTCGGCCTCGTGCGCGGGAGCGCCCCCCTCATCGGCGAGTTCCCGGTCGCGATCGACCCGACCGGCTCGTACCTGAACCCCGGCATGCTCCGCGACCTCGTCGAGATCGGCGTCCCGGTCGGGGCGCGCAACCTCGTGTGGACGGCCGCCGAGTTCCCGATGCTCGCCATCCTCGACGTGTTCGGGGAAAACACCGTGGCCGCGTTCGTCATCGCCCGCCGCATCTGGGGGATCATGAACACGCCCGGCTGGGGGTTCGGCCTCGCCTCCTCCAGCCTCGTCGGGCAGGAGCTCGGCGTCGAGCGCCCGGACGAAGCAGAGGCGTACGCCCGCGACATCATCCGCTTCTCGGTGGCGACGTACGCCGTCTCCGCGGTGCTGATCGCCGTCTTCGCCACCGACATCGTCTCGCTGTTCACCGAGTCGCCCGACAGCCCGGAGATACCGATCGCCGTCAACCTCGTGTACGCGGCCTGCGCCGCGGTGATCTTCCAAGGCGTCTCCGGCGGGGCGGCCGGCCCCCTCGACGCCGCCGGCGACACGAAGATCCCCTTCGCGAGCCAGTTCCTCGGGATGTTCTGCGTGTCGATCCCGCTCGCGTACGTCGGCGCACACGACGCGACACCCGCGATCGACCTCCCGCTCGTCGGCCTCACGGTCCCCGAGGTGGCGCTCCCGGCGATCGGGCTGTGGGGACTCTACTTCGCGTTCATGGCCGAGACGACGATCCCCGCCGCGATCAACTACCTCCGGTTCCGGTCGGGGAAGTGGAAGAAGATCAGCGAGGCGTACCGACCCGAGGCGACCGCCGACGACTGAGGAGTGCGGGTTCGGCCGGCCTCGCGAAGGTGTAAACTCCGGAAGCTGGCTAACGGCCGAACGGAGTGTTCGGGAGCGCGATCATCGCGGTGATCGCCGGCGGGACGTGAAGCGCCATTAGCGCGACGGCCTCGCTCGTCGTCACGCCCTCGACGGCGACGAGCAGGCCGACATCGGGGACGAACGACAGGACGAGCGCGGCGACGGCGACGCGGACGAACGTCCGGTCCGGCGTCGCGGAGAAACGCGTGAGCGCCCCGTAGATAACGGCCGCACCGATCGTTCCCAACAGCGTCCAGACGACGATCGGGGGGTACCGGAAGAACTCCGTCGACGCCACGAGACCCCCGGTCAACGCGATCCACCCGAGAGCGAGATTGACGGCGACCCCGATCAGGAACGTCCCGGCCCCGCGGACGGCGAGCGTCCGAGCGGCTATCGGATTCCGTGCGGTCATGCCGACCTCTCGTCCGGGGACGGCCCGACGCGCGACGGGGTGTCGGCTCCGAGCGGCGGGTCTGTCGGGCGCTGCTTCGCGGTCGCAGCGACGGCGGTTCCACCACATCGGTCCGCCGCCTCAGCGTCTCTCGTCATAGGTCGTATACAGGCGCCCTACGGATAAACATAGTGTTGTAAATAGTTCACAATATGTACGGAGGAAGTAGCTGGAAATGCGCATCTAAAGAAAACTGACGTGGTGGTATTGCGTGTTAGGGGCAATAGTTATCCGGCGGCGAGACGTACTACCGTGTATGAAAAGCTGTGAGAAAAGCCGTCTATTCGGGTCCGCAATGATACTCGTCCAAGGGGTCGTCACCGCGCTCTTCCCGCGGGCGAGCGTCAGGCTCAGCAAGAAGATGATCGGGAAGAACTTCGACAACGCGTCGGAGCTCGAAGCGAAGCCGGCGTACCTCCGGCAACTCCGTGCGATCGGCGTCGGTATGATCGCCGCGGGCGGGACGGGGTTGCTCCTCGAAGACTCCGAGGAATTGGAAACCGAACTGTCCGAACTCGGCGGCGCGGAGGGATCCGAGGCCGACGAGTGAACCGCTCGCAACGCCGATAGTTCGGGGGGCTTCTCGCGGAGCGCTCCCGAGTCGTAGCGGGCCGACATCGAAACGGGCTCCGGGTCCGGCGCGACAACTGAAGGCGATCGTCCGCCGAGGAGTTCACCGGAGCCGTCCAGTTACTTCTCCTCTCCGTGCCGCACCTCGACGGCGACGCCGCGGGTCGATCCCGCCATTTCTGGGCCAGACATCGCCGCGCGGCCGACCGCGAACGCCTTCGGCCCCTCGATGACGACCTCGTCGCCGACCCGAATATCGTCGTCCGCGTCGACGACGCCCGGCGCGAGCACGGAGCCACGCGGGACGAACTGATCGATCTCCACCCGCTTCGTCGGCGCGTCGCTCTCGACCCAGCGGCGCGCGCCGGCGAGGGTGAACGAGAGCGTGCCGTACTGCGGGACCATCGTCGCGAGCTGTTCGCCCGGCTCGCCCTCGCGGCCGGCGTCGGGCTCGTCGCCCCACACCTGGAGCTTGGGGTAGCGGCCGGTGGTGCGGACGTCGGCCTCGCCGCCGTATCGGTCGCCTCCGCCGCTCGCGCCGAGACCGCCGAACAGGTCGTCGCCCGCGCCGTCGCCGAGCAGGTAATCGGCGATGGCGCGAACCGTGTTGTGCTCGCGCTCCCGCTTGCTGTACGCCGGCTCGCCCTGGAGAGCGGCGTTCAGTTCGCCGAGCGACTCGTCGGTCGTCGGGTGGTCGACGCAGGTGTACTCGAAGTGGGCGTCGATCGCGGGGTCGCTCTCCACGCGCTCGCAGATCTCGCGGTACCCGTCCTCGGGGACGTGCGCGACGACGCGCGAGTAGTCGTTGCGTTCGAGATACCGCCGGAGGACCTCCGCGACGAACTCGATCTCGTCTTCGCTCCAGTCGCCCGTGACGACCGAGTCGTAGTGTTGAGCGGGGTAGGTCGTCTCGAGCTCCTGCGGCACCACGCCGATAGGGGAGGTAATCGAGACGGTGTGGCCGCGCCACTTGATCGCGTCGTGGAACTGGCGGTGACTCTGGGAGTCGCTGTACGGCTTCGTCGCCGAGCAGGGGACCAACACGAGCGGCTGGTCGGTGAACCGGTTCCGGTAGCGGCTCGTGACGCGGTCGGCGAACCGACGGATCTCGACGCGGTCGAGCGTCTCCGCCGACGCCGCCGTCACCTCCGCGTCGCGCATGAGCGGCGTCCGCTCCTCCAAGTACCCCCACTGGTCGTCGAACTCGCGGAACGCGGCCGTGAGCCACCCCTCGTGGCGGGCCTGCGCCTCGATGTAATCGCGCAGGCGGCCGCTCCGGATCCGCTCGCGGACCCGCCGAAGCTCGGCCCGCAGCGCGTTGCCGTTGTGGTCGGCGCAGTCGTCCCGGGTGAACTCGCTTCGGGGTTTCGCGCAGGCCGGGCAGGCGCAGGGGAGCTCCTCCAAGTCTTCGAGGAAGTGTTCCGCGTCGGCGGTGAGGTACATCCCCTGCGTCCCCTTCGTCCGGGCGCGCGTCGCGTCGACGAGGTCGGCGCCGGCGTACGCGAGGAGCGCGACGTTCCGCGGGGTCGCGACACCGGAGAGGCCGAGCGCGGCGTCCGGCGGCAGCGCCGACTTCGCGCGGAGGATCGCGTCCCGGAACGCCTCGCCGTGGCCGACGAACCCCTGCGCGTCCGAGAGCAGGTACGCGTCGGCGCCGAGGTCGCGGGCGCTCCGACTGTCGACGACCGCGGCCGAGGGGAACGCGACGCCGGGGTGGTCGACCGCGAACGACTCGCGTACCTCGTCGCGGGTCCCCGCGGGGAACGCCCTGTGGGGAAGCACCGTCAGCGCGGTCTCGTCGCCGTCTGGGACCTCGCGGTCACCGGCCCAAAGACTTCCGGCGTCGTCGAGGAACGGGTCCGCCAGCGCCGGCGTGGACACGGGCTCGGCGAGGCGGACCTCCCCGAGCCGGGCGGCGCCGTCGCGCTCGTGGACCTCGAAGTAGTCGGTCATACCACCTCTCGCGGGGGGATCGTCAATTCTCTTGTGTTCCGGAGCCGCCGGGCTCCGAGTGGTTCGGCCGTCGACCTCGATCGAGTCCGGGCGCCGCAACTGTTAGGCGGGGCGCGGGCGTGGGATCGGTATGGACCCGACCGGCCCGTGGGACCGCGACCGCGTCGACGAGTTCCTCGCCGCCGCGTCCGTCCCGGTCCGCCTCGGCTGCCGTACCCCGGGCGACCGTCCGTGGATCGTCTCGCTGTGGTTCGCGTGGGACCCGGGCGGGGGGAGCGCCGACGGTGGAGACGACGGCGACGGCGCGGCGCGGCCGCCCGGCGCGATCCGCTGTGCGACGAGCGCGAACGCCGATCTGGTCGAGTTCGTCGACCACGACGACAGCGTCTCTTTCGACGTGTCGACGAACGACCCGCCGTACAAGGGGGTCCGCGGCCGCGGCCGGGCGACGGTCCGACCCGACGATGGGAAGCGGCTCCTGCGGTCGCTCCTGACGAAGTACCTCGGCGGCACGGACAACCCGACCGCCGACCGGCTCCTGCGATCCGAGCGCGAGGAGGTCGAGATCCGGATCGAACCGGAGCGGATCCACGCGTGGGACTACTCTGAGCGGATGGGGACGGCCGAGGAGTGAGCCGCCCGCGGTCGGCTCCGATGCGGTCCCCGTCGCTCTCCGGCAGCCGACGTTTTAACCTGTCCCCGGGCCACCCACGGGTATGAGCGTTCTCGAAGACGACGAGTACCGCGCGTTCCGCCGCGACCTCCACCGCCACCCCGAGCCCGCGTGGCGCGAGTTCTACACCACCGCCCGCATCGTCGAGGCCCTCCGCGAGCGGGACCTGACGGAGCTCCACGTCGGCCCGGACGCGCTGGCGACCGACGAGCGACTGAACGTCCCCGACGACGAGGAGCTTGCGGAGTGGGAGGAGCAGGCGCGCGAGGCGGGCGCTGACCCGGATATCCTCGACCGGCTCTCGGGCGGCTACACCGGCTGCGTCGCGGTCGTCGAGCGCGGCGACGGCCCCGTGATCGGCCTGCGGGTCGACATCGACGCGCTCCCGATCACGGAGTCTGAGTCGGCCGAGCACGTCCCGGCCGCCGAGGGGTTCCGCTCCGAGCACGAGGGGTTCATGCACGCCTGCGGCCACGACGCCCACGCGACGATGGGGCTCGGCGCGCTCGACGCCGTCCTCGACTCCGACTTCTCCGGCACGCTCAAGGTGTTCTTCCAGCCGGGCGAGGAGCAGGTCGCCGGCGGGAAGCCGATGGCCGAGTCGGGCCACCTCGACGACGTCGACTACCTCTACGCGGTCCACGTCGGCCTCGATCACCCGTCCGGCGAGGTCGTCTGCGGCGTCGAGGGATTCCTCGCGGTGCGGCACTTCCTCGCGGAGTTCTCCGGCGAGCCCGCGCACGCCGGCGCGCGCCCCGAGCAGGGTCGGAACTCGGTTCAGGCGATGGCGGCGGCGGTCCAGAACCTCTACGCCATCCCGCGGCATGCCGACGGCCCCACGCGCGTGAACGCTGGGCTCGTCGGCGGCGGCACCGCGACGAACATCATCCCCGAGGAGTCGCACATCGAGGGCGAGCTCCGCGGACAGACGACGGAGCTCGCCGAGTACATGTCCGACCACGCCGACCGCATCCTCGACTCCGCCGCGGCGATGCACGACTGCGAGGTCGAGGTGTCGACGCTCGGCGAGGCGCCCAGCGCGACGAGCGACGACGCGCTCGCCGCCCTCGTCCGGGAGTCCGCGGGCGACGTCGAGGGCGTCACGAACGTCGTCGACAGCGACGACCTCGGCGGCTCCGAGGACGCTACGTACCTGATGAACCGCGTCCAAGATCAGGGCGGGCTCGCCTGCTACCTCGGCGTCGGCACCGACCACCCGGGCGGGCACCACACCACCGACTTCGACGTGGTCGAGGACGACCTGTCCGTCGGCATCGACGTGATCGCCGGCGCGATCCGGCGAGTCGCGGAGGCGCAGCCGTAGACGTCGCCGGTCCGCCGAATATCGCCCCGTTCAGAAGGTGAGGTGCGAGCTCGACGACGGCCCCGCGCCGTCGTCGTCGTCCTCGTCCGGCAACCCCTCGCGGAGGTAGCTGAGGTCGTCGTCGGTCAGGAACACCGCGCCGTCGCGGACGGTCACGTCCACCGATCGGAGCGTCGTGCCCGCCGCCTCGCCGTTGTCGCAGCCGCCGTCGCACGCGTCGAACGCCGAGCCGTGCTTCGGACAGACGACGGAGCCGCCGCGGGTGACGGCGCCCACCGCCTCGCGGTGAAGCCGCTGGTCCTCGTGGGTACAGCGGTTGATCCACGCGCGCACCGGCGGGTCCTCGTCGTCGCGCTCATCCGACTCGTCCGCGCACGGCACGAGGAACACCTCGCGGTCCTCGTCGCCCTCACGAGCCGTAAACGCCCACGAGCCCTGCTCGCGCACCGTCTCGACGGTAGTGAGCCGGTAGCCGCTCACGGCCTCAGTACTTCGCGTCGGCGCCGGTCGTCTCGTAGACGCGGTCCATGATGTCGTCGCGCTGGCGGGTCCAGTTCGCCATCGCGGCGGGGCTCGTCGGGTACTCCTCGTAGTGGCCGATCAGCTCGTCCGCCAGCGACTTCGTCTGGTAGAAGTTCCGGATCGTCCCCCAGTAGCCGAACGACTTGACCGCGGCCTTCAGCTTCAGCCCGAAGGACATCGAGGTCGACCCCTCGTACAGCGCCTCCGCGAGCTTCTCGCCCGGCAGCGACGCGAGCAGCCCCATGAGGTTGTCCACGTCGACCGAAGTCGCGAGGACGTTGTACACGTCGAGGCCGGCGTACCGGCCGCCGAAGTGGTCCATCACGCGGGTGTTGTACCGCCAGAGGTTCTCCTCGCTCACGTCGCCGTCCGAGACGGCCTTCACGGCCTGCTCGCCGGCGTACTTGCCCGCGTACGCCGCGCCGGCGATTCCCCCTCCGGTCGTCGGGTTCACGTGACCCGCCGCGTCGCCGACCGCCATGTACCCCGGCGCGACCGCCGAGTCGTAGGGGCGTCGGGTGGGCAGGGCGGCGCCCAGTTTGTCGCGGACCTCCGCGCCCTCGAACTCGGGGCGGTCGCGGAGGTCTTTCTTCAGCGACTCGACGAGCTTCATCGGCTCCTCCGTCATCTGGAAGCCGAGGCCGGCGTTGATCTCCGTCGCGGTCCGCGGGAAGTACCAGAGGTAGCCCGCCGCGCGGTCGGTCGACTTGAACACCAGCGCGTCGTCCCACTCGACCGGCTCCGGCACGTCGACGATCTCGCGGTACGCCGAGCAGAACTGCGAGTACCGGACGTTCGTGTCGAAGGTCGTCCCCTCGAAGTCCGCCTTGTCCTGGAGCAGCGAGAGCGACCCGGCACCGTCGATCACGACGTCCGCCTCGTACGTCTGCGGGTCGCCCTTCCGCACCGCGTGGATACCGGTGACGCGCCCGCTCTCGTCCTGTCTCACGTCGTTGATGACGGTGTCGTAGTGGAAGTCGACGCCCGCGTCCTCGGCCCCGGAGATGAGCTGGCGGCCGTACTCCCAGCGATCGATGACGGCGAGCTCGCCGGGGACGGGGATCTCTAGGACTGTGTCCTCCTGCGGGATCTCGAAGCGACCGTGGTCGACGCCGGTGTTCGTGAACGCGGGTTCGAGTCGGTCCTTCGGGATCGCTTCGGGGAAGGCGTCGGCGCCCTTCAGGGCGTCGCCGCAGGCGATGTGGCCGGCCTCCTCGGCGTCCTTCCGCTCCACGATGACGACGTCGAGCCCCTCGTTCGCGATCGTCGCGGCGGCGTAGCAGCCGGCGGTCCCGGCCCCCGCCACGACGACGTCGTACTCGTCGATATCCATTACCGGACCGTGTCGTGCGCCGGGCAAAACTCTTTGCTCCCGTTTCGGTCGGCCGCGCGCCGACGAATTTCGCGATGGCCGGGGCGCGCCGGGGCGCGTCCGGAGCCTAACTGTTCAGGCTCGTCGTTTAACGGCCTCGAAACGAACGATACGGACATGGGGCAACTCGAACGAGTCGACGCCGACCGGCTCCGGGCGTGGCTCTCGGAGGTCCGGTCGGCGGAGGCGACCGCGGCGCTGATGACCGCCGTCGCGTACGACCGAGGTATCGGCACGGCCGAACTCGCTTCGTGGTACGACCGCTCCGAGGAGTGGGTCGAGGAGACGATCGCGGCCCTCGACTCCCCGGGGCTCGTCTCGACGGTCGCCCGGCTCGAAGGGGTCGACATCGGGGCGGTCGCCGCGGAGTCGAACCTCGCGCCCGCGACGGTCCGCGATTGGTTCGACGACCTCGGCGACGAGCCGGTCGGCGAGGCGGCCGACGTGGTTCGGCGGTACGCGGAGGGGTCGGTCGAACCGGTCCGCACCGGCTCGCCGTCCACCGTCTATCACCTCGACCGCGACGCGCTGACCGAGCACGGCTGGTCGCTGGACGATGAGGACCTCTTCGAGAAGGCCGCGGACGCCGACCTCGACCTCCCGGAGTACGGCCGCTTCCTCGTCGAGCCCGGCGAGTCGATCCTGGAAGCGGCGGAGCGCGGCGGCCGGTCGTGGCCGTACGCCTGCCGCGGCGGCGCCTGCTCCAACTGCGCCGTGGTCGTGGTGAAGGGCGACGTGGCGATGCCGGGGCAGTCGATCCTCTCCGACGAGCAGATCCGCGGGGCGAACGCCCGCCTCTCCTGCGTCGGCGTCCCGATCACCGACGAGGTCAAGATCGTCACGGGGATCGGCGACACCGAGGCGTTCGCCGACCTGCGACTGCCCTCGCCGACCGAGGAGACCGACGCGTCGGACTGACCGTCCGGACCCGGGAGGTCGTCAGCGGGCGCGAGCTACTCCTCGGTCTCGTAGTGTTCGCCCGCGGCCTCGGGGATCTGCGTCCGGCCGACCAGGGTGAGGACGACGATCACGACGACGTACGGGATGGTCTGGACCAGCGTGTCCGGGATCGCGTACCCGAGCTG